>NZ_JAGGQS010000028.1:0-42312 GCF_018613175.1 Bacillus sp. ISL-47
TAAAAAAGGTGCGAATTATGGTGCTAAAATACCATTACATTTATAAAAAGCCTTAATATTCAACAAAAAAGATGCAGTCCAATTCAGTTGCGAATTGGACTGCTAATTTGTTTGCTAATTAAGTTTTTGTACTCGAAAACCGAACCCGTTAATTAGAGAGTCTGGCGTTTTTTTCTTTTGCCTGTATTAAAGCTTACAGTTCAATTTAGACCATGTTGATTGGAGCGAATGGCCCGAGATTCCTTTGGCTTTCCCCATGGAAGGGAGCTCATGCATCGGAAATCAACAGGCTAATGTAACATAGCTTACTTTTTAAAGCTTTCTGCAGCTGTTAGCGGTCTTTCTCTTTTCGCCATGGAAAGTGCAGCCGTTCCAAGGGCGATGACAATAAAGACACTTCCGGCAGCTGCATTGAGTTCGACGGAAGTTGATTCAATCATGATTCCACCGATCATGCTGCCGAATGCCATTCCCATGTGAACAGCAGAGTTGTTCAAAGTTTGCTGAATATCTGATGTTTGCGGAGATACTTCAATCAGATAGCTGTGTATGGCTGGTGTAATAGCCCAGCTTAGCATGCTCCAGATGATGACGACTATCAGGAAGAGCGGTAATGAAAAGGCTGCGAACGGCAACGAAAAAATGGTTACTCCGAACAGCGCAATTAACGTTAAGATGACAGGCTTTGCACCAAAACGATCAGCCATCAATCCGCCAATTCCTCCTCCAATTACGGCCGCAATCCCAAAGATTAAGTACACGATGCTGACCCAATTGCCATCGAGCCCCATTTTCATTTTTAGAAATGGTGTTAAATACCCATAAAAAGTTAAATGGCCGGCCATCAATAAGAAAGACGTAGTCTGTGTAAGCGCAATTTTACGGCTTTTCAGCGTCCGAAGCTGTTCACCAATCGGCACTGCAGGCTTTGGAGCTACTTTTCCCATGAAGAAATAAACGCCTGCCATAGATAATACTGTCAATACAGAAATAAGGACAAAGGGTGCACGCCATCCGAACGCATTTCCAAGCATAAGTCCGATCGGCACACCCAGTACAAGGGAGGCACTGATTCCCATAAACACAATCCCAATTGCACGTGCACGGTATTGTTCAGTTACGATATAAGATGCCATTGTCATACATAAAGCTATCAACAGCGAACCGCTTGCGGCTGCCAGAATTCGTCCAACTAATAAAACACTATAGAATGGACTGAAAACAGCCACGATATTCCCCGCTAAAAACACGACTAAGGAAATCATCATTAAGCGGCTACGCTCCATTTTAACAGTTAAGGTAAGCAATATAGGCGCTGCTATGGCAAAAGCAAGTGAAAAGACAGTTATCAGAAGACCGGCCTGTCCAAGGCTGATACCAAGATCGTCAGCAACAAGGTCCAGCAGACCTCCAATAATCAGTTCCACCATACCAACAACAAACGAAATAATCGCCAATAAATAGATGCGTTTATCCAAGCTGAACTTCCTCTCTAGAAATCTATTTAATATCTTTAAGTAAGTGTTAAAATAAAATAATATCTTAACATATTGAAAGGGATAAGTTCAAAGAAGTGAATAGTCAAAAAACAGCAAAAAAAGTCTGCTAAAGCAGGCAGACTTTTCTCATTTATTCTTATTTAGCTCGTCCAACAGCGCAGGACGCCTAACATATTCCTTCTTTAACTTTGTTATTAAAGCTTCAGCATGTCCATCACCCATTATTTTCTTATAGTTCTTAATAATCTTGCAGGATTGCTTGTATAGACGCCTTTCGTTGGCATTTCGGACACTATTTTCAATATAGCCCGAATATATTTCATTAACTTCTTCAAAATACTCGTCAATCAGGTAAGGGTAGAGCTTTTCAATCATAGAAGGATGTGTTCGGCAATAATTCAATAAATCCTCGTTTAAGTCTTCATGTATCATGATTTCTTCATATACCATTGAAGTATAAGGACTCTTTTCAAATTTGGAAATGATCTCTTGCAGTACTGGTATCCATTCATCAGCTGAATAAAGCTTTTTCAATTTATAGAAGTATTCTGCACCTTCGTTGTAAACCAGTTGAAGCCCCAATTCTTTCTGACTATCAAGGTCACCTGACATTTCATATGTCTTATAAAGGTACTTTTTCCACTTGCTTATAAGCCCAGGATATTGATGATCTTTTTTTTCGCCTTCAATACAAAGGGAAATAGCTTTATCATACTCCCTATTCTCTAGAGCAAGTTTTACCGCTTTTTCTCTAAAATCGCTGTAATTAATGTTTTGAAATATGAAATCCTCAATCTCTTCTTCACTGTCATTCATGGCAATGAGATCAAATTGCAGGAGCTTAATTTCTTTATTGTGGTATTCAGCTCTCCACGGCACTGGGTTACTATGGTCTAATAGCTGTTCCAGCTGTTTTTCCAGCTTGTCGCGCAGTTCTTTTCTGTTAGTAAAATAAGAGCATGCTCTTAAAAGACTATATCTCCAATCTTCCAAGCCATCGTAGCGTTTTAGCATTGCTTCTTTAAGTATCATTTTAAAAATGGAATTCAGTTCTTTTTCATCGCTTTTGGATCCGGCATGTCTGGCTGCCTCTTCTATTTGGGATAAACTTTCGTGGATAACATCTCCTACAGATCCGTTGGAATCATCTGTGTAGCCAATGATTCCAACTACAATTGATAAAATGGCTATGTTTAGCCCGATTGCGCCCTGCAGATCACCTTGATCCAATTTCTTTTTGGCCTTTCCAAGTGTAATATTTGCTCCCTGGAGAGCATAATCGACATCCCGCCAATGGATGAATCCGCTTCTTTTAGCAGAATTAATATACTCTCGGATCAGTTTTTTGCTTGCTGCAGCTTCATCCTCCACCGGTGCATACTTGAATATGATTTCCTTCTTAATTTGAGGATTCTCTTCTGATATTTTTAAAATGATTGAAGCTAATTCTTCCTTTTGCAAACCAGCCAAAATCGTTTCCAATTCCGGCTCTTTTGATTTCCCTGCTTTAAATGCTTTTCTTTTTGGCTGCTTTTGAGCCGATTTACGATCTCTTAAGGCAAAAAGAGCAGCTCCAATGTGCTTGCAATAGAGTGACATATCATACGGACAATCACAACCAGCCGTGATGATTTTATCATTGTCATCCAGTTTTACAGTAACTGTGTATAAATCCGTCCCTTTTATAGTGACAATATATTGATTTTCTCCAGCCTTCTTCATCTCTAATACACGGCCTTTATTAAAGTAATCTTTCCCGCGCTTCAGAATGACATCCTTCATTTGGTTTTCGAATTTTGCCAAATTCATCATTTCGCCCCCCAGCCAAATTTCCCATCTATAATGTATACATTAATAACATAAAATCTCCTGCTATGGGAATGATAAAAATATCTCCCTTAAACAACTTCCAAAAATTACATGTTTGAATATATGTAATAAATAGGAAATAAAAAAACAAATATTGTAAAGGAGTTGATGATCTTGTTGGATAGCCGAGAAAAAAATGAACGCAGTCAAACTCCCCCAATAACTTCTGTGAATGAGGAAATGAATACCGCCGGGACAACTCCTAATTCTTCAAATGCCATGCAAAGCCTGGAGCCTGAATTTGACATAACAGGAACAGTGTTAAATGATTATAGCTGATTTTCTTTATTAAAATCCCCAGCGCAGTCAGCGCAGGGATTTTTTTATGGAAAGTTTGTCCCATTTGCAGCATACGATTGTAGTATTCCTTGTGCTTCACTTGGAAAATAACCAATTGGAGATAGATAATGATTATTGGTTTACTGGTTATTTTCATTGTCGTCCTGCTGCTGCCGTTTATCTCGGATCATGTGGAAAAAAACCTCGAGATGTTTCTGTTCGTGATGGGTCTGTCTGCTGCTTTTGCAAGCGGTGTGATGAATGACACACTCTTTTTAAAAGCAGCTTATGACCCTATAAATATTACAGCTGCCGTTTTTGTAGCCGGCTTGCTTTTTAAATGGTTTCAGGTAAAGCTGGAAAGCTGCATACTTTCAGTGAGCCGCAGGCTGCCCTTTCGCTTATTTGCAGCTTTGGTAGTCATTTTGCTTGGCTTAATCTCGAGCATCATTACAGCAATAATTGCCGCGTTAGTGTTAGTTCTAGTTGTCAGTGCCCTTCGCCTTGATCGGGCGTCTGAAATACGACTTACAGTCCTCGCTTGTTTTTCAATCGGGCTCGGAGCTGCTCTGACACCGATCGGAGAGCCGCTTTCCACCATTGCCATCAGCAAATTAAATGAAGACTTTTTCTTTTTGCTGGAGTTGGTGGGATCACAGATTGGGATAGCATTACTTTTTTTCGGGATTTTGGCAGCCCATTTTGTAAAACGGCCTGTGTCAGGAAGAGGGTCTTTCAGCAAAAAGCCAGCTGGTGAGAGCTATGAAGAGATTCTTGTTCGTGCCCTGAAGATTTATTTTTTCGTAATGGGATTGACTTTTTTGGGTGCAGGATTTGAAACGCTGATTAATCATTTCCTGATTGGTTTAAACCCGTTGCTGCTGTACTGGATCAATATGATTTCAGCCGTTTTGGATAATGCAACGCTCGCAGCCGCCGAAATCAGTCCATCTATGGATCATTTTACTGTAAAATCGATTCTGCTCGGACTTCTCATAAGCGGGGGTATGCTAATCCCCGGTAATATTCCGAATATAATTGCAGCAGGCAAGCTGCAAATTACAAGCAAAGAATGGGCAGCTTTTGGCGTTCCGGTAGCATTGTTGACAATGGGGGCTTATTTTATTTTTATGGTGGTTTGGGGACAATAAAAAGGACTGAAATTCAGTCCTTTTTATTTATTCTTCCGTAATTTCCCATGTGTTTTCCAGGTTTATTGCCCCCTTAAGAGTCTGTGCAACAGGACAGGCTTTTTCGAAGACATTTAGGGCCCGCTCTGCTGCTTCTTTTTTTCCTTTAGGAATTAGCAGCTTGAATTTTGTGCGTATAGTGGTAATTTTCAAGACTCCTTCTGGTGCCTCAATTACACCCTGTACGTCAGCCTGCAATTTTTCTCTCGTAATTGGAATTTCACGCGCCTCCAGCGCGCCTGCTAATGTTCCAACCAGTCAGCCGCCTGCAGCTGCAACAATATGGTCAAGTGTAGAGGGATACTCCACTTCCGGTTCAACACCATAAAATTGCTTGACGCCGCCGTGGACACCAAAATAAACAGGCTGCTGAAAGCCGCTTATGTACGCGCTTTTCACCTTATTCGCTGTATCTTCCGGATAAATAGTCATTTTGGTTAATTCAATGGGATCCTTTGACATTGGCTTCTCTCCTTTTAGCTGCATCCCTCTGGTCCGCATGCGAAACCATTGGAATCAGATTTACCATTTTTCCGAATCATCTCTTCTTCGATCGCCTTTTCAATCATTTCCTTTTGGCGTGCACCTGACAATATCGTATTTCCTATCTTAAAGGTTGGCACAGCCTGAATTTCCGCTTCATTATAGGCATGTCTGAGTGCTTCTTTATGGACATCCTTATATTTTCTTGTTTCCAGCGATACCTGAAAAGCATTCTGGTCCAAGCTCAATTCGGCGGCTACTTTTGTCAGGACCTCAATATTCCCTATATCCAGCTCATCCTGGAAAAAGGCTGTGAACATTCGATGGTTGTACTCATTACCCTTTCCATGTTCTTTGGCGAATTGAAAGCCTTCGAAAGCCAGGTGGGTATGGGGCTGCGGCGATACGTGCGGCAAAACTATTTTTACGCCGAACTGATCGGCCATAGGATAAACAAAGTTTTTCCAGGTAGATTGCAGGTAATCCCCTTCAGGCTTCAGCGTTTCATTCGGATATGGCCTTAACTCATAAGGCATCCATTCCACTTCCACATCTTTGCCTTTAATCGCTTCATTCAGCGGAACCTCCGCTATAAAACAAAATGGTCAAACATAATCAGAATAAACTCGAATTTTTAATGTCATGGAATAGCTCCTTTTGTAGTGGTCGTTGATACTTTTTCCTTAAAAAGAGGTATTCAAACGCAGAATGGCAGAATTGAGCGTTTTTCTTCCTGAGAAATTCCGTTGCAGGTTGAATTTTATAAAATTGCTGTTTCGCAAAAATTATTGCTTTTTAAACAATAGTGAGGAGAGGTTGATTTCNNACCTGTCCCACTCCTCCCGCTGGAGTCCCGCACCTTACGCTCCAATCAACCAACCTTATTTATCATTGTTTTATTAACAAATCTATTTAAAAACAAAATAACATTCTTTTTTATAAAACAACCTAAGATTTAGTTAGAATAAGCTAATGAACGTCTTGAGCAATCCTCTTTTCTGCGAAAATGTGGATACAATCCCGAAACAGCAAATTAAGCTAGATATTAGGAGCACCCTCTTGGTTTACATAATATATTTATCGTATATCCAAAATGATCTTTCCGGTACTCAGCCTGCTTTCTATTAATTGATGGGCAGCTGCTGCTTCTTTCAATGGAAAGGTGTGGCCAATTTTTACGTTTAGCTTGCCGTTTTTTAAATATTCCATCACCTGATTCGCCGTTTCCCTCAATGTTTCCGGCCGTTTTTTCCTTGTAGTACCCAGGCTGTAGCCTAAAACAGAGCGGCAGCTTTTATGAAGATCATTCGTTTTAATAACGCCAGTTTCACCAGTTGAATTACCAAACTGGATCATCCGTCCATAATCGGCAAGGCAGTCGAAGCTTTGCTGTGTAATGGGTCCGGCTAATGAATCCAAAATAATATCTGCACCCTTGCCTTCTGTAAGACTATTGACCAGATCAGCAAAATTTTCTTTTTCATAAACCACCACATGATCCGCTCCTGCCTCCAGAGCAACAGGAACTTTTGCTTCCCTGCCAACCGTTCCGATTACTTTTCCTGCACCTAAGATTTTCGCCATTTGGATTGCTGTGGTTCCAACTCCCCCGGCTGCAGAATGAACCAGAACGGTTTCGCCTTTTTCAAGACGGGCAATATCAGCGAGCATCTTATAGGATAAAAAAGAAACCGTCGGACAGGCAGCGGCCGTTTCAAAACTGACTTCATCCGGAATCGAAAATGTCAAATTCTCATCCGCAGCCACGTATTCTGCATACGAGCCCTCGGCGGGAAACGCAATGACACGGTCACCCTTTTGAAACCTTGAAATTTCTGTACCCGTTTCAACAATTACTCCTGCCGCATCCAAACCTGGAATAAAAGGAAAACGGCCGTTTCCGCCTTGTCCATATCTGGATTTCACATCAGCATAATTGACGCTTGTTTTTTCAACTTGAATCAATACCTGATTCGGTTTGATTTTTGGAATATCTATATCCATGTAAGTTAGTACCTCTGGCTTGCCGTATTCTGGAACAATAATTGCTTTCATTCACATAGCCTCCAATTAAATATTCTTTACAAACATATTCTCTTTGGATCCTGTCTACGCCTTTTTTTCTGCAAAAAAAGAAGCTGCACTTCGCAGCTTCCCACCTAAAATCTTATTTACCCATTTTCAAAGTAGCCGCGATGTTTCTAGCCGCTCTTTCCATGTAAACTGCTGCATGTTCAAACGCATCAGGCAGCGAAATAACGCCTGGCACAATACTGAAAAGCGAATCAATCCCATGTTCATGGACGATGTGGTTATCATCCGATAATGAACCGGCAAGGCCGATTACAGATACCCCGTATTTTTTAGCTGCTTTTGCCACACCGATCGGCGTTTTTCCGTAAATGGTTTGGCTGTCAATCCGCCCTTCGCCAGTAATGACCAAGTCAGCATCTTGAACTTCAGCTTCGAAATTTACTGCGTTAAGGACAATATCAATGCCTCTTTTTAAATCAGCATTCAAAAAGGCGAGTAAGCTTGCACCAAGTCCCCCTGCAGCGCCTGCACCCTCTAAATCGCGAAAGGATTTGCCGAGCGCTTTTTCTACCACATCCGCATAATGGGCAAGGTTATCATCCAGCAATGTTACCATTTCAGGTGTGGCACCTTTTTGCGGTCCGAAAATCGCAGATGCACCTCTTGGTCCGGTTAACGGGTTATCCACGTCACAGGCTACTTCGATATGAACGTCTTTCAATCTAACATCAAGATCGGATAAATCTACTAAAGAAAGTTGAGAGAGAGAACCGCCGCCAGGGCCAATTTCTTTGCCTGCTTCATCTAGAAGCTTTCCTCCCAATGCCTGGACCATTCCGGCCCCGCCATCATTTGTAGCGCTTCCGCCAATTCCGATGATAATATGTTTGACGCCTAAATCCAATGCAGCTGATATTAACTCGCCTGTTCCTCTGGTCGAAGTGATTAGCGGGTTCCTTTTTTCAGCAGGAACGAGATGCAAACCGGAAGCTGCTGCCATTTCAATGACCGCTGTTTTTCCATCTCCCATTAAACCAAAGAATGCTTTAACCGGTTCTCCCAGCGGTCCCGACACAGTCCGTTCCTCGATTGCTCCATTCGTGGCATCAACCAGGGATTGGACTGTACCTTCTCCACCGTCTGCCATAGGCATTTTCATGTACTCGGCATGAGGAAAAATGGCTCTGAATCCTCTTTCAATTGCATTAGCCGCCTCGAGAGCCGATAAACTTTCTTTAAAGGAGTCAGGCGCGATTACTATTTTCATAATTGAACATCTCCCTTTCTATTAACCTGCGTTAACGGCAGTGCAGCTCCGTTACAAGCTTTCAAAGACAATTTGTTTCACCTTATCCAAAAAGCTTAAAGACTCCAAATACGATAATTGAGATGATTGCGAGTGTCAGACCGACAAGAGACTCGTATGGCATCAGTTTTAAGCGTTCTTTTATGTCCATATTGACACTGCCTGCTGTTGCGTGGAAAAAGCTTCCGTGGGGCAAGTGATCAAGTACGGTGGCACCAGCATGGATCATGGCAGCTCCAGCCAATGCAGATACGCCCAATCCTAAAATCGTGCTTCCAAAGACTCCGCTCGCTACAGCTGTACCAGCCGTTGTTGAAGCGGTTGCAGCAGACATGAAAATACCGGAAGCAGGAGCCAGCAGATAAGCTGGAAGACCTGATGAGCTTAATGCGTTAATAATGACATCTTTTAACGCTGAGTTGGCAATGATGCCGGCCAATGTTCCAGTTCCCAATAACATAATGGCAACGCCGGACATTTTGCTTAGCCCGGAAACAGCATAGTCATTGATTTTTCTAGTTTTTCTCATGGCAATGGCACCCGCAATACCTCCGGCAGGGAGAGCAACCATGGGGTCAATATTTATTTCAAATAATGGGCGCAGCGACAAAAGAAAAATCGTAACCAGCGGTGCAATCATAGCTGTGAAGAATAATGGAAGCTTCGTGTTATCTGTGATTTCCACATCTTCAGTCATCACGGCCGAGCCTTTATTTACGAGTTTCTTGGCAATAAAGTACGTAACAGCCAGTCCAAAAATAGCTGGAATGATTCCCGCAGCCATGACGGAAGTAAGTGAAACACCAAATGCATCTGAGGCTGCAATGGCATTTGGATTTGGTGACATAATGTTCCCTGCTTTACCGCCGCCGATCATCGCAAGCAGGATGGCCATTTTTGAAAGCTTAGCTCTTTTGGCAATGGCCAGAGCGATTGGTGATACAGTTATGACGGCTACGTCTACGAAAACGCCAACCATTGTTAAGATCATCGTCGCCACTGCCAGCGCAAGCAGCGCACGCGTTTCTCCGAATTTTTTTACGATGGTTTCAGCAATGGAAGATGCTGCACCTGATTCAATCAGGACACCTGCCAGAATACCTGCAGCCAGAATTCTTAGGACTGCCGGGATAATTCCTTTGGCGCCTTCCATCATTAGATTCACTGTATTCGTAATATCAACGCCGCCTATCAGCCCGCCGATTAATGCACCGGCAACCATCCCATACGCAGGCGGCACTTTTTTCAAGATTAATAGAATAGCAATAACCAAGGCACTAATGGCCCCTAAAGCGCTTACAGTAACATCCATATGAAAACCTCCCCAGGTGCTTGTTTGCTTATGAATTTATTGTAAGCGTTTTCGTTGCTTTTTACATTGTGTATGCTGCTAAATTTTAAGCAGTGAATTTTCTATAAATTGTGCATCTGCACAATCAGCGAAGATCATTTATTAATTTTGCCATATACAACTCAATTAGATTTTTAATATTTCTTGGGTCCTTTCCTGTCAGTTCTGTGACTTTATCCAGCCGGTATCTGAGGGTATTGCGATGAATAAATAGGCTCTCCGCAATTTTGTTCAGTTCTCCGCCTTCTTTTATGTAAAGATCCAGGGTATGCGCCAGCTCCCCCTTTTTATCCTGCTCAAGCAGCCGGTCGTAAAAAGAGAAAGCATTCTCAGGCTGCCCAGTTTGTGCCAGTTTCGATAGCATAACTTCCAATCGGTACTCCTCGTAACGGTAAAAACCTGCATCTGGGTTAAGCTTTTGTCCAACAGCGAGAGTTAGTTGTGCCAAATGAAATGATGTCTTGATTTCATTGATGGTTTCAGACATATTGCCGATTCCAATAACGATCTTCTCCTTTGGAGCGTTTACCAGACGTCTTACAAATGCAGTACATTCAGATGGAGATCCCGCTTTAAGAATCACAACTTCATTATTAAAGGTTACACCAATTAGATCTTGTTTTTCGAGTTCAAAATGAATGGCGCTTATGAGCTTTTGTATGGCTGCTTCAGGACGCCTGCACTGTTTAAGTATGATAGCTGCTCTCGGCTGTTCAAGATCGATGCCAAGAAATCCTGCACGCTCTTTTATCCAGGCTTCATTTAGATGTTCATCAGATATAAGCTGATTAACAATCTCGCTTTGCAGACGCTGCTTCCATTGCACTCTCTCCAGCAAAAAAGATTGCTCTAACACGAGTTCTGCCGCCATTTTAACAAGCTCTGCATAATTGCGGATTTGTTCCGGCTCGCCCGTTATGCCGACTACTCCAACGATTTGGCTATTAAAACGAATAGGCAAATTGATTCCGGGCTTCGACCCTTTTAGCTTTGAAGCCTTTGGTTCATCAATTTCGACACTTTCCGCTTTTTTCAGGACAAGCAAAGCACCGTCATGAAGCTGATTAATCCTTTTGCGATCGCCCGATCCAATGATAATGCCTTCCTCATTCATCACGTTTATATTTTTATTTAGAATTTTCATTGTCCGCTCCACTATTTCCTGTGCAAGCTCATGAGTTAAAAGCTCCATCTATCTGCCGCCTTCCTGCTTCATTGGTTTTAATGTACCATAGTGTATATGCACAATAAAACAAAATAAAAAACCGTGTGCGAAACACACGGTTTTTGCATCAATTAGCTAAGTTGTAATGATTGCAGATGGTTCCATTTTTCCTGGCGGATATCTTCATGGACACGATAGCGGTCATCAAGCAATTCTGCCAGAAGCTTATTTTTTTCATCGGAAGAGATTGGAAGCTTTCGGATATACTCGCGGCATTCTGCCAAAAAACCAGTATATCCGGTCCAGCTATCATTAAATTGCTCCTCCAATTCTTTTTTCAGCTTGCGGGTAAGCTTGGGGCTGGCACCGTTTGAAGTGACAGCAACCTGCAGATGGCCTCGGCGGACAGTAGCCGGAAATGTGACATTCCCATCGCCGGATTCATCTACAACACACACGAGCTGTGCAGGGGCAAGTGATTGGGCCAGGGCCTGGTTTATTTTCCGATTATTGGTGGCCAGGATGGTGAGGAATGCATCCTCAAAGTCTTCTGGATATGCTTCACGGTGAACAAGATCATACCCTCTCTGATTGGCAAGCCCAATGACATCTTTTGAAAAATCAGGCGCGATAAATATAATATCTGCCTGTTCTGTATCCAGCACTTTCGCTTTACGGAAGGCTATCCTGCCTCCGCCTGCGATAACAATTTTTTTATCAGTTAAATTAATGACTAGCGGCTGCACTCGCATTCTCCTTTCCGTTAGCTTTTTCGATGACAATATTCTGTATAACCTGCTGGCTTCCCAAAGCATCCGTTAGTAAAATCGAGTGTCCCCTGTTCTTCTTCTTTTCTACTTCCCTCTTAATCTCATTCAATAGAAGACCTGCAAATAAAAGATATGGGATAACAATGATTCTGCCTTTTGCTTTTTCACATATGGAATCCAGACTTTCTTTGAAAGATGGGGACGCTGCAGCCAAATAACACACACGAACCTCATTTAAGCCAAGCCGCTGGCTGATTCCTTGTGCGATTGAGTCGAATGATTCTTGTATAGATGGGTCGCTGCTCCCTCTGCCGACGATAAGGATGGAATCATGAGTGTTAACTGGGTGAGCTACCGTGGTTACCAGCTCAGCAATAGCGTCTAAAATCCGGTGTTGTACACCGAAAGGATCTGCTGTTGTTACGTTTATAGTAGGGTGTTTTTTTATTAAAGGGTCAAGTGCGTCAGGAATATCCTGCTTAATATGGCCTGCTGCCAGCAGAAATAGAGGAACTATTGTTATGTCGGTAGCTCCTTTAAGGACACAGTGCTCAAACCCTTGTTCTATGGACGGTTCTGTGAGTTCGAGAAAGCTCAGCTGCTGAATGGGATGTTCAACCTTTTTCATGACATTTTCTATAAAAAGTTTTGCTTCCGCAGCCCCCTGTTTTGAACGGGTTCCATGGCCGATATATAAGATCGCTTTCATATGGGTCCTCCTTTCCTGGAAGATAGAGATTAATAAGAGACGTTGGTAATTATTTTAAATTAGCAAAAAAGAGTGCGTAGTTTAGAAGAACTTAGTCTGCAAATACTTTCCTTGTTGAACGGCAAAAACATAACCTTAGAGCTGCCCCTCAAATGGCTCATTCCCGCGCCAATATACTTAAATAGCGCACATACTTCCAGTCTAGCCGCGCCTAACCTGATTTTAGCGAATTAAGAGAGAGCTGCACACGAAACAGCTCCCTCTCTCCTATACCACAAACACCTTAACTTAACTCCTGCATAACCGGCAAATTCGGTAAAACTTCTTCTTCAAACCAATTAATTCTATCGTGGAGCTTAACGACATCACCAATAATAATCATACTGGGGTTTGCGATATGAGCCTCTTTTACATTTTTTTCAATGCTGGTAAGAGTACCTGTTACAGTCCGCTGTTCTCCAAGGGTTCCCCAGTGTACTAGTGCAATGGGAGTCTGCGGGGATTTTCCATTGTTCAGTAAATTTTTCACGATGTTTGGCAAATGCGATACACCCATGTAGACACAAATGGTATCTACCGCATGAGCCAAATGGCCCCATTGGTGCTCGGCTTCTTCATTTCCGGCTTGGTGGCCGGTGACAAATGCGAAGCTCTTGCTCAAGGTTCGGTGTGTGACAGGAATACCTGCATAGGCTGCAGCTGCAATTCCAGCAGTAATACCCGGGACGATTTCAAACGTGACGCCATTTTTTACGCATTCTTCTGCTTCTTCACCGCCTCTGCCGAAAACAAAGGGATCTCCGCCTTTTAAGCGGCAAACCTGCAGGCCCTTTTTAGCATATTTCACGAGAAGATGGTTAATCGTTTCCTGCTTCATAACGTGATGATTTGGAAGCTTTCCACAGTATACGAGCTGCGCTTCTTTTTTTGCATGCTTTAAAAGTTCCGGGTTCACGAGACGATCATAAAGAACAACATCTGCCTCCTGAAGGCAGCGCATTCCTTTGACAGTCATTAAATCGGGATCTCCAGGACCTGCACCCACTAAATAAACTTTTCCCGTCATTTTCATGACCGCCCTTTCTAAAATGTTTTTATGTTTTGGCTGTTTTCTCATTGATTCTTGTATAGTTTGTAAATGATGCCCGTTGATTTCCGCTGCGGGCACGCAGCGAACCCGCGGGGAGGAATGAGAGCCTCCTCGGCTTCGCCTGTGGGGTCTCTCACCCCCTCTCCTCCCGCAGGACATTGGAAAAGCATCCTTGAGTAAACATCGTACGAAGAAAATGCGAATGCATTTTCGAGGAGTCAAGTGCCCTCCGCTCCAATCAACTCAGAGGCTATACTCAGTTAACCACCCAAAAGCAACAAACTATACGAAAACAGTTTTTGTTTTTATATATGCTTATACAGTCATTTATTAAGCTATTATTCTAATTGATTTTTATAATACCATTTTTCGGAGTGAAATAGTAGGAATTATTTTAGAAAAGGAGCCTCTTCTGTAAAAGAGACTCCTGCATTTTTATAAAATATTATTTTCGCGCAGATAAGTTAAAATCTGTTCCACCGCTTCTTCTACTGTGAATTGATCAGAGCGAATGGTTACTTCTGGATGATCTGGTGCTTCGTAAGGGGAATCAATTCCTGTAAAATCCTTGATTTCCCCGCGGCGCGCTTTTACATAAAGCTGCTTTGGATCGCGGCGTTCGCACTCTTCCAAGGGGCAGTCGATGAATACCTCAACAAATTCCCCTTCTTCAAAAAGCGCTCGCACGCCGTCTCTGTCAGAACGGAATGGGGAGATAAAGGCTGTTGTGACAATTTTTCCGCTGTCGACAAACAGCTTGGCGACTTCCCCAATTCGGCGGATATTTTCATTCCTGTCACTTTCTGAAAAGCCAAGATCCTTATTTAATCCATGGCGGACATTATCTCCATCAAGGACATATTCATTGATTCCCTGGCGAAAAAGTTCATGTGATACAGCATTGGCAATGGTCGATTTTCCTGAGCCGGATAGGCCTGTGAACCAAAGCACGACACTGCCATGGCCGTTTTGTGCGCGTCTCTCTTCCTTAGATATAGTGGCATCATGCCAGGTTATGTTTGTTGCTTTTGTCATTTTGCTGCCTCCTCAAACGGTTTCTTTCTCTCTCATGCCTTCGATTAATACCTCAACAACCTCTTTCCGGCTAAAAGTGGATGGCGGCAATTCACCGTTCCGCAGCATTTCCCTTACTTTTGTACCCGAAAGAATCACGCGGTCTTCTTTGCTGTGAGGGCATGTTTTATCTGAAGCCATGCCTTCGCATTTGCTGCAATAGAAGCTATGTTCAAAGAATAGAGGCTTAATGCCAAGCTCCTCTTCGGTAAAGTTGCTGAAGATATGCTGTGCATCATAAGTACCATAGTAATCTCCTACACCGGCATGGTCCCTTCCCACAATGAAATGCGTGCATCCGAAGTTTTTACGGGCAATCGCATGGAAAATGGCTTCGCGTGGGCCAGCGTATCTCATTGCAGCCGGATACACAGCCAGCTGGGTACGATCCTTGGGATAATAATTTTCCAAAAGGACGCGATAGCTCTTCAGGCGCACATCCGCCGGGATGTCATCTGATTTTGTTTCACCGACAAGCGGGTTCAGGAAAAGTCCATCTACAGTTTCCAGCGCTGCCTTTTGGATGTATTCATGGGCACGGTGCACGGGATTTCTTGTTTGGAAGCCAACAACGGTTTTCCAGCCTTTTTCTTCAAATAACGCTCTAGTTTTTTGAGGCTCAAACCAAACATCTTCTGCTACACCCTTACCAGGCTTTTTAACAAGCGTTACTTCACCAGCCACATACACCGGTCCGCGATCAAACAGCCTTTTTACACCGGGATGCGCAAGTTCTTCAGTCTTGTAGACTTCTCGTGCTTCTTTGCTTAAGTCCGGTTCAAACCACTCGGAAACCGTAATCACTCCATATACAATACCATCATTTACAAGCTTGAATGTCTCTCCAGCTGTAAGCTCTTCTGCTTTTTCATGTGATACAGGGAGCGTAACAGGGATTGACCAAACGGTTCCGTCTGCTAATCTCATTTTTTCCACAACAGATTCATAGTCCGCTTTTCCAAGGAACCCTGTCAGAGGACTGAATAATCCAACGCCGATCAGCTCTAGATCACTCAGTGCGATGGCATCAATCGTGATTTCTTTTTCAATTCCTGCAAGATTGTAATTGGAGTCAAAAGCTTGAACTAGTTTTCCCCCATGAGGTTTCGGTAAAGCCATTTTTTCATCAACCTTTCTTGTTTGAATTTACTTTTTTTCAGTTAGCGGCCTTGCACTTGATGGTGCCTGTGTCATTAAAAATTTCACTCCGAAAACGGAGATGAGTACACCCAGCATCGCAATGACCGGATACACATTCTGCTCAATCACCAGCTGGATGAATGTGTAGGAAAGAACCATGGATAACACTGGTGAAACAACCCATACAACCAATAGCTGGACAACAATATCCTTTTTTAGGACGGAGCGGCCTTGTTTGGCAAATCCGATTCCGATAATGGATGAGGTCGTGATTTGTGTTAACGGGACCGGAATTCCAAAAAGAGATGCTGCCATGACGATTCCGGCACCTGTACCCGAAATGACACAGCCTTCTTCCAGCCGGATACTGGTAATCTTTTTGCCATTCGTTTCCAGAACCTTTTTTCCGAGAAAAATCGCTCCTATTGCAACGAATAATCCTCCCCAGAAGATTCCGTTAGAAGTGCTCATGATTCCTGCGCCAACCAGCGGTCCAACAGCATTCGCGACATTATTCATGCCAGCAGAGAAGGCTTCAAACACGCCCATAAAAATGACAAGGACCGTTAATATCGGGATTGACTTTGGAGTGCTGACCCATTTTTGCATGAAGGGCTTCTTCAACAGTGTTGCTGCTAAAATAGCAATAATAAAGGCAACAACTGGTGTAAGGAGCCAAAACATGACAATCCATGCCAGCTTTCCTGCGAATACCGATTGATACACGATTCCTGCTCCGACTACTGCACCGACTGTTACTTCGCTGGTTGACAGCGGAATCCCAAATACATTAGCCAGAAACAGGGACAGTGCTGCAGAGGCGATGACAATGAGGGCAATCGCCTCTGTGAATGTACTCTGCGGTACAATTCCGCTTCCCATCGTCTTCACAACTTCCCCTCCACCCAGCCATGCCCCCAAAAAAACGGCCATTCCGCAAAGGATGAGTGCCAGGATCCGGTTTTTAATAACACCTGAGCCATAAGCGATCCCCATTGAAGCTGCTGCTCCGCTGGCACCGATATTCATGGCAAAAAACAAACCAACAGTGACCGCTATAATCGTGAGCATGGTATCCCTCTCCTTTTAGCGGGTATGAAGTCCGCATTCAGTCTTGCCGCTTCCTGACCATCGGCCGGCACGGGAATCCCCCTTTTCACCGACTGCCTGTGTACAGGGGAAGCACCCAATGCTTGGATAGCCGTGATCATGGAGTGTGTTATAAGGAAGATCCTTTTCCTTGATATAGGCCCAAACCTCATCCCAGGTCCAGTGAATCAGCGGGCAGATTTTGATATTTCTGAACTTTTCGTCCCTGTTGAGAAATTCCGTATTGGCTCTCGTAGGCGATTGCTCCCGGCGGAGACCTGAAATCCACGCATCCTTTGGTGTTAGTGCTTCTCTTAAAGGGATAACCTTGCGGATCTGACAGCATTGGTTCGGTTCCCTTTTCCATAGGGCGGAACCGAATTCTGCTGCTTGCTGGTCCAGTGTTAACGCTGGCTCCTTCCGTTCAATTTGAAGCTTTGGGAATCGGGCTTCAATCTTTTCAATCACTTCATACGTTTCAGGAAAATGCAGCCCAGTATCCAAAAATACTATGTGTGCATCAGGCTGAATTTCTTGTATTAAATCAACTAGGACAATTGCTTCGGCTCCAAAGCTGGAAGCATAGACGATTTTATCTTGCGCGTAGTTTTTGTATGCCCATTCAAGTACATTTCGGGCGCCTTTCAGTTTATCATCGAAGGCAAATGTTTCAGATATCTGTTTCCAATTTTCATATGTTACCGCAGTGCTCATCTTGCAGTACTCCTTTCATCCTGTAAAAATCTTGCCTATTCTTCAACCAAAAAAGGCCGCCTTTTCGCCTGAGATTTGTTTCAGGTAAAAAGACCGCCTCTAGTTTGTCTAGTCAGCGCGCTTATTCGGTTGAAGACGAACCTTTTCGTTCTTCTCAAGTTGTATCACTTTGCCATCCTGGACGACCAATGTGATCGATCCGTATTTGATGCTCTGCAGCATCTGCTTCAAATGAGCAGATAATTCTTCCCAGTCAGCCTGTTTCAGTGCGGCTCGCCTCCTTTTCATAGTCTAGGAAAATACATATTAGGGTTGGGTTTTAACTTAATTTTATATTATGTTGAGATTAATCCTACCATACCTATAGGAATTGTCAACAAGTTATTGGAAGAAAATTTTAAAAATCTGATAAATGGGCTTTTCTTCACTAACGCGGACTATGAAAATACTTTTTGAATAAGAAAATGGAATGATTTTTTCATTAATAAGAGGAGTTTTGTGATGAATGAGGACTTATTTTATAAATTATTCGATTTTCTGATACAAAGGAGCAAACAGAGTTCTAAATTAACTGCAGCTTTGCTCCGTAGCCGCAAGTTTTATTTTAGCTTTTTCACAAAAAAACATCCCCGACCAAAGTCACGGATGACAATCATTTTATTCGTCTGCTTCCTCACCTTGTCTGTTTTTCTGTTCAGGCAATGTGTCCCAGAAGCTAGTGTCAGCAGTTTCAATGGAACCGTCTGCAATCGCTCTTGCAGTGGCATCAAGAGTAGTGATCGTCTGTTTAATTAGGTAGCCATTACTCTTTTGGCCAAGTGCATAATCTTCTCTGGAATGGTCGGACATTCCACGCATTTCAAAAAGAAGTGTAGAGATATCGTATCGGACTGCAGCGCCGTTTCGGCCGATATTTTTACCAGTTCCGCCCACATATTTGCCGATATGGCCCCAGCCTGTATCATGTAAGGCATTGAACACCACAGACCCTAATTTTTTGGAACCTTCCAGCACTTCAGGAGCAACGTTTGGATTTGTTGGATAAAGAATTGAACCGGATACAAGCTGTCCTTCTGTTTCACTTAAAGTACCCTGATGATGAAGGTCGATCATGTAGTCGATATCATATTTCATAAATACATTTTCATGAAGAGCACGTGCTTCCTGCTCCATTTCGCTAGTTTTTTATCATGTTCACGATTAAATTCTGTCCCATTGAAATTGTAACTTAATCGTGTTAATAGAGTAAGATGCCTAGTCTTCTGACAAATTTCGTATAGCAAAATAAGTATAAAGGTCGGAGTTTAAAAAGATAAAAGTCAGGTTTGTGAATGTAAAATTAATCTAAAATCCCCAAAGGGCTCATTATATTACAAAAAAACCCAATATATCCAGGTGTAATAGGATCTACACATAAAAAAAGACCAAACATTGAATGCTTGGTCCTTTACTCTTATTTTTGATCAGCCGGATAGACAACACCAATTTGCCTGCGGGCTTCCTCGGTAATCTCCATGGCAATCATCGAGTTGGCAAAAGAATTTATATTAGATTCAGTCTTTCCGGACTTAATCAAATCGATAAATTCTTTTGCTTCGTAATACATACTGTCGCTCATTTGCTCCTTAGTCAGATCTTCTCGATCACCGTTGCGATAATGGATTTCAACCTTCTCAGGAGTATTTATTTTATCTATAAAGATGTTGCCATCTTCACCTTGGATTTCTGATGGCAGATTTGAATTGGCTATTTTACTGTACATGACTACTGCATCTTTGTCTGGATATTTCAGGACAATGCTTCCTTCTCCGTCAACACCCGATTCGAGCATATAGCCTGTTGCCTTAACCTCTTCCGGTTTTCCGAAAAGCGCGACAAGCGGGTAAACGCAGTATATGCCAATGTCCATTAGCGAGCCATTTGAAAATTTAGGGTCAAATGCATTTAACACTGTACCCTGCCTGTATGCATCATAGCGGGAAGAGTATTGACAATAGCTAGCGAAATATCTGCGGACTTGGCCAATTTTATGTAAATTCTCCTGGACTGCCTTAAAGTTTGGCAGGAAGGTAGACTTAAGCGCCTCCATTAGCAGGACATTATTTTCTTTGGCCGAATGAATCATTCTTTGAAGTTCCTTAGTATTAGATGCAATTGGCTTTTCGCATAATACATGGACCTTATGCTCCATGAAAATGACCGCCTGCTCTGCATGCAAGGAGTTTGGACTCGCAATATAGACGGCATCTATATCACCGCTGCATGCCATTGCTTCTAAATCCGTATAAATTTTATTTACACCATATTTACCGGCAAATTCTTTTGCCTTTTCTTCTGTACGCGAATATACAGCTGATAATTGAAAATCTTCTATCTGATCTGCTGCTTTTAAAAATGCTTCTGTAATCCAATTGGTGCCTACAACGCCGAAACGAACCAAAATAATTTCCTCCGTTTTCTTATGTAAAAATATTATTTTTTAATGATGAAGGAGATTTCAGTAAAAAGCAACCATTATCCTTTTTAAAAATAGGCTGTGTTGAAGCTCATTTATGACTTTAGCAGCCCTTTGATTGGAGCAGAAGGCTTGGGACATCCAGTGTTAGGAATGTAAAAAGTGTCAGATATAATTTTCATGATTTCTTAGCTCTTTACTGCATCTTTTATATATGGAATTGTCAATGGTCCAAGTGGAAGGACAGCAATCCTTGTATTCTCTCCGTTTTTTTCTATAAGTTCTTCAACTGTTTTTTCGATGGAGTCCGTCGGCAGGAACATGGCATTTTCAATGTCCTCATTTGAGAGGGTGGAATAAACATAGACATCTGCCCACACTTGGATAAGGGCCTGTTTTTGTACCTGCCATTGATCAAATATCGAAAACTCAGGATTATCGATCATTTCTAAAATCTCTTGAGGTGTTGGTTTCATTTTTAAAATTTCAGCATAGTTGCCATGGTTCGGAAGTCCATCACTGCACTCTGCCGCACAAATAATGGCGCCCCCTTTTCTCACGATCTTTTGGGCCGCACTCATTCCTTTTACAGCCTGGTATAAATTTTGATCCAAAGGGTAGCCGCTATTACTGGTGATCACAATATCGAATGGTTCTTCACAAGCCGCCATCGAATGTTCCCTGACATATTCACAGCCTGCCCTATGGGCTTTGATGACATCTCCTGCAAAGTAATTTGTAATTTCCTTATCACCGTTTAAAGTTACATTCAACATGAAATCCGGTTTTGCCATTAACGCGGCTTCTGTTGCTTCACCTTGTACAGGGTTCCCCTCAATTTTTCCCCAGGTGCTGTTTTGATCGCCAATCATTCTGGCGTTGTGAAAATGCATAATGGTATCGATACCGGCTATGCCTGGCATGATCCCCTTTGGCCCTCCGCTAAATCCGGCAAAAAAATGCGGTTCGATAAATCCTGTGACAATTTTAATGTCACTTTCACAATACTCCTTATTCAAATAAACCTCTGCACCATATGATGTAGTCCCCAAATAGCTTTGAGTACTTTTGTCAAAAGCATTGTTATTAATAATGCGGACGCTATTTACCACCTCTTCGCCGAGCATTTGGATGAGCTCTTCCCGGGTATTATCCCGATGGCTCCCGGTGCCGTTGATAATGACAAACTGTTCTTTTGGGACGTGGTTTAATTCCTCCAAAATCCAGGGTACAAGCTTGTGATTAGGTGTTGGCCTCGTCAAATCACTAATGACAATGGAGACTTTATCTGTTGTTTTAACCATTTCTTTTAATGGTCCGGTTCCGATCGGATTTCGCATGGCCTCAAAGGCCTTTTCCTTTTCATTTGCCAATCCGGGAATATGTACTGGTTCAATCACTGCTGTGCTGTTAGGAAGGTTGACGTGCAGGCCTTCCTTTCCGTATGCCAATTTTACTCTCAATGGTCTTTCCTCCTTCGATTTATCATGTGCCTGCTTTCATCGTTTCTTGCTGCGATTTGACGCGGATCCATGGCCGTTTATTTTCCCATTCCAAAGAAACAGGGACTTTAAAGGTCTCTGCCAGCAATGGCTCTGTCACCGTTGCCTTTTTGCTTCCCTGGGCGATCACTTTTCCTTCCTTCAGCAAAAACGCATGTGAGATGGAAGGGACAATTTCCTCAATATGATGGGTTACATAAAGAACAGTGGGACCATCTGACTGTGTCATCATCTTCTCAATCGAAGTTAATAATTCTTCCTTGGAGTAGATATCCAAGCCGTTGCAAGGTTCATCCAATATCAATAATTTTGGGGATGCCATTAAAGCTCTGGCAATCATGGCTTTTCTTTTTTCTCCCTGCGAGAGGGACGCCACTGTTTGATTTTCCACATGGCGGATATTGAATTTCTCCATTAATTCAATGGCTTGATCTAAATCCTTTTGCTTGATGTCCTCATACAAACCAATGGAAGCAAATTTGCCGCTCAAGACAATCTCAAGGGCTGTATCGGAAGGGCGAAACTGGAATTTGTCATCCAAAGAAGTGCTTACCCATCCTATGGACCTTCTCAATTCAGGAATATTTGTTTTCCCGTAAAGATTCCCTAACACAGATACCTGTCCTCCATTTGGCCACTCATATCCAGTAATCATCTTAAGCAGAGTGGTTTTACCGGACCCATTCAAACCTAGAATAGCCCAATGCTGGCCCTTCTCCACTTCCCAGGAAACATGATGTAGAATATCTTTTCCGTTCCTTATCCAGCTGATGTTATCTAAGCAGATAACATGGCTGGCATCTGCTTGATTCATGGCCATCACTCCTTCTGATCTTCATAAAGTTGACTATTATTACCATATTAGTTATTTAAAAATGAAAGAAACAGTATTAATTGATTCCATATCATTGCCATGAAATCCTGTGTTTTAGCTCATTCTTTTTCTTCTGCCTTGTTTTTCACATAGAATGATAAAGCAAATTCTATTCCTGTGAGTTGGATGGTGGATAAGAAGTATTAGTGTTAGATTTGAAGACGAAATAATTCAGGATTGGATATATGATCGTCATTGATGAAGACGAAATCCTTTGATGGAGCGGATGTATGGTCGTCATAGTGCACTTATGAAGACCAATTCCTTCAATGGAGCGAATATTTAGTCGTCATAGAGCTCTTATGGAGACGAAATCTTTCAATGGAGCGGGTATATGGTCGTCATAGAGCTTTCATGAAGACGAAATCCTTCGATGAAGCTGATATATGGTCGTCATAGAGCTTTTATGAAGACGAAATCCTTCGATGGAGCTGATATATGGTCGTCATAGAGCTTTTATGAAGACGAAATCCTTCGATGGAGCTGATATATGGTCATCATAGAGCGTTCATGAAGACGAAATCCTTCGATGGACCGGATATTTGGTCGTCATAGAGCGTTCATGAAGACGAAATCCTTCGATGGAGCTGTTATATGGTCGTCATAGAGCTCTTTTGAAGACGAAACCCTTCGATGGAGCTGTTATATGGTCGGCATAGAGCTTTCATGAAGACGAAATCCTTCGGATGCAGTGGTTAAATGGTCGTCATAGAACTCTTATGAAGACCAAATCCTTCGATGGAGCGGATAAATGGTCGTCATAGAGCTCTTTTGAAGACGAATACCTTCAATGGAGCGGATTCTTGGTCGTCATAGAGCTCTTATGAAGACGAAATCCTTCAATGGTGCGGAAATATGGTCGCCATTGTGCCTTTATGAAGACGAAATCTTTCAATGGAGCGGAAATATGGTCGCCATAGAGCTCTTATGAAGACGAAATCTTTCGATGCAGTGGATAAATGGTCGTCATAGAGCTCTTATGAAGACGAAATCCTTCAATGTAGCTCAAATATGGTCTAATAGTGCCTTCATGAAGTCGGAATCCATCTATCCAACGGAAATATGAACACCAAAAAGCTTGTTTTCATATAATTGGTTTTAATTCTTTTCCTAAAACAACAAAAGGCAGCCCCGTTCTTTGGAACAGGCTGCCTTTTTACACATTCAATTGTCGGCTAATTACGAAATCTTTTTTAATTCATCTGTTAGGCGGATAAATTCATCCTTGTTTCGGTTCGTGAGAGCTTCATCAATTTTTTCGCGAAGCTTCTCTTTGCGGTATTCCATAAGAGCTTGATTTAGGACCTGTTCTGCTAACTGTGACACATTTTCCTCAGACTGTTGCGGCGAGTTAAGTAGACGTTTTTCCATTTGAAATCAACCCCTTGACCTTTTTTCTATTATAACAAAAGTTTTCTGATAATTCAAACCATTATTTTCTGGAAATTATTTAGCAGCTGCTAAGCTTGTATCTTCAATGTACCCGGTCAAGGCGAGGTTTAAACAAAAGGTTAGCAATTAATGGGTAAACATCCCTTCAGCCACCCTGCCTTTCCGCCCTTTCGTTGTCTTCGCCTGGGATAGCGAATTAAGAATGGCTTCTTCGGATGCTTCAGCTGCTCCTTGAAAAAGCTGGTTCATAATGGGGTGGTCGTCTCTGATATATTCAGCAGTTTCGATCATTTCTTTGCTTTGGTGGGAGACTTTATTAGCGGTTGAAAAGGCAATGACAATGTCGCCGCTGCCGTTGCTGAAGTGGCTTCCCGTCCTGCCGAGGCCGATTCCGCATCTTTTTGCCAGTCTTTTTAGCTGTCTGTCACTGACGGGGGCGTTTGTTGCCAGGACGATCATGATGGATCCATCCGGCGTTTCCTTAACCTCTTTTATTTTCTCTGGAGACAGCCCATATTTACTGAATGGGAATTCGTCTTTATTGCCAAAATTGGAGACTACCAGACACCCGATTAAGAATTCTGCCGATTTTTCCCCCTCGCTAATGACGCGTGAGGCTGTTCCGACGCCACCTTTATAACCAAAGCAGATCATTCCTTTGCCAGCGCCCACTGCCCCTTCTTCAGCCTTGTCCTCTTTTGCATTTTCGATAGCTTCAATGGCATGCTCTGGTTTAACAGGGAATTCCCTTATGGAATTTAAGTACCCGTCATTACATTCTCCAACGACTATATTGATGGTTCCGGTTGTATCGCCAATTTCGGGAGTGTTTCTGAGCATATATTGCAAAGTACCTTGAGTGACAGCCGGAACGCCAAATGTATTGGTCAGCATAATGGGTGATTCAAGCAGACCTAATTCTTCTACCTGTACCAAACCTGTTGTTTTGCCAAAGCCATTTAGGACATAGCTGGCTGCAGGGATTTTTTCATGAAAAAGATTTCCGCCATGCGGCAAAATCGCGGTCACTCCTGTGCAGGCATATTCGCCTTCACCCTTGAGGGGATAATCCAAGGTGAGATGTCCTACCCGGACTCCATCAATATCTGTAATACAATTCTTCCTCCCTGGCAGCAGTCTTCCTATTTTAATTCCTCTTTCTCTTATTTTCATATGTATCCTCCAAACTAAATGATTGATTCAAACCCGAATACCTGGGTATTTTATTTAAAGAGATCCAAAAATTAGAATTTCCATATGTTTTCCTTTATAATAGGTGGATATTTAGGTTTCCTAATTACTTTATGATGGTTTACAGAGATTTTGGGAGGATTTTATTATGAGTCAGTCTATAGCAAAAGAGGCTCGCAAGCAACATGAGGCTTCCGAAAAAATATGGTCACGGGATTTCGTACTGATTCTGATGTCCAATTTCTTTATTTTTCTCGGATTTCAAATGACACTACCAACCATCCCCCTGTTCGTTGAAGAATTGGGCGGAAATGATCAGCTGATTGGTATCGTGGTAGGAATTTTTACTTTTTCTGCCCTTCTTTTGCGTCCTTACGCAGGTCATGCCCTTGAGTCAAAGGGCAGGCGTTTTGTCTATTTACTTGGTTTGGCTATTTTCGTTGTGTCTGTAGGCTCTTTCGGTTTTGTGAACAGCTTGATTTTCCTATTTCTTTTAAGGGTTGTCCAGGGATTTGGCTGGGGTTTCTCCACAACTGCCTCAGGCACAATTGCCACTGATTTGATCCCTGCAAAACGGCGCGGGGAAGGCATGGGCTATTTTGGACTTTCGGGAAATATTGCCCTTGCCTTCGGGCCAACCCTGGGACTCGCTTTAACTGGGATTATTTCTTTTAAGCTCTTATTCTTATTTTGCGCACTCCTGGGATTGGCCGCCCTTTTGCTATCTTCTAGAATACAATATAAACAAGTTGAAAAGCAGGCTGTGCCTATGAAAAGATGGGATATTTATGAAGAGGGTGCTTTAAAACCATCGCTTCTCTTATTTTTTATCACTGTTTCTTTTGGCGGTATCGCTTCTTTTCTGCCGATTTATTCAGCTCAAAAGGGAATAGGCGGAATACACTGGTACTTCCTTTTATTTGCCATTGCACTAATGATTTCCCGGACATTTGCTGGGAGATTATATGACCAAAGAGGACATCAGGCAGTATTTATCCCTGGCGCTGTTTTAATTTTAATAGCAATGATATTGCTGGCCTGGCTTCCGAACAGCAATGTTATGTACTCAGCAGCCATCCTCTATGGTCTCGGTTTCGGCTCCGTCCAGCCCGCACTGCAGGCATGGTCAGTAAAAGAGGCTCCTGCTAATCGCCGAGGCATGGCAAATGCAACGTTTTTCTCCTTTTTTGATCTTGGTGTAGGGATTGGTGCGATTGTTTTCGGACAAATTGCTCACCTATTTGGCTACAGTACCATTTACCTGGCAGCAGGAGGATCGGTTTTCATTTCAATCCTTCTTTATATAGGCATTCTGGTAACAAAACGGGGCTAAAAAAAAGACGATTTCCTTTCTCAGGGAAATCGTCTTTTTTTATGTAAGGCCTCGTTAAACTGGCCTGTTGATTTCTGCTCCTGATCCTCAGCGGGCCAACAGGCGAACGAAGCAGATTTGCGCATCCGGGGTCTCCCTTTGACACGCTCCTCTGGCTGGAGGTTGAATCACCACCTCGAATGACCACCGCACGAAGGAAATGTGAATGCAATTTCGAGGTCTCTCGCCTTCCACAAAATCAACAATAAGCATTAACACAGCCTTTTGTAAAAGCTTATAATGCCTTCACCATGCCGCCATCCACAAGTATGGAGCTTCCGGTAACATAACTGCTTGCATCAGATGCAAGGAAGGTAACCACATTTGCAAACTCTTCCGGTGTTCCGTATCTGCGCAATGGAATCATGCTTTTTGCTCGTTCAACAATTTCTTCCTTGGAGACGTTCTGTTTATCGGCATTGTGCTGGTCCAGATAATCTACCCGGTCTGTAGCAATGCGTCCCGGAGCTACAGTATTGATTAGAATATTATATGGTGCCAGTTCTTCTGACAATGTTTTGGTCATACCAACGATTCCTAAACGGAATGTATTGGATAAAAGAAGGCCTGGGATCGGCTGCTTAATGGAAGAAGAGGCAATATTAATAATTCTGCCGCCATTTTTCTTTAATTCAGGAAGAGCTTCACGAATTAGTCTTACGTAACTTAACAGATTTAATTGAAAAGCTTTTTCCCAATCTTCGTCTGTAAAGGTTTCGAATGTACCCCCAGGAGGGCCGCCTGCGTTATTGACAAGAATGTCAATTCCCCCAAGTGTTTCACTTGTATGCTTGACTAGCTGTTTAATATCTTCCGGATTGGTGATATCCGCTCTAAAATATTCAACCTCAATACCACTTTCACGGAATTCTGTTTGAACGGACTGCAATTTTTCTTCATCACGGCTTGTCATCATCACCCTGGCGCCTTCATTTGCCAATTGAGCAGCCACTGCTTTTCCAAGGCCCTGACTTGAAGCAATAACAAGGGCGTTTTTATTTTTAAGATTAAGATCCATTTTCCGTTCCTCCTAATTTTTTTGACAGAGAGCCATCCACTCATCAACCATTAATGATTGAACCTGGCCATCTTTTAGTGTGACATTAAAATAATTATGGGCGTGTTGTTTTGCTTGTAAAATAAAATCCTCCACAGATTTTATTTGCTCATTGCTCTCAGTTGTTCTCCTCACCCATGTGGGGAATTCGTATGTTTTCTTTCTGCCTTTTGAGCATGTTTCCTGTAACCCTGAATCCGCAAATAATGTTCTCCATTCTTTGATCGAAAGGCATTTGAAATGACTATCATCCCGCAGTTTCTCCACCGTGTTTATAAAATCACCGAGTTCTCTTTCTTCAGGAGCGACGTTATCAATCAGGAGAAAATGTCCGCCTGGCTTTAATACCCTCTCCGCTTCTTTAATGAATTTTTCCGGATTTGGAAAGTGATGAGGTGCGATCCTGCAGGTGACCGCATCAAACGAACCATCCAGAAAAGGCAAAGCCTCAGCATCAGCGACCACGTACCAGATATTTTTAAAATCCTTTAAATGCCGCGCTGTGTTTGCTAACATGCCTTTTGTTAAATCTGTTGCAAAAACTTGTGCTGCATGGGGAGAAAGGCTTTTTGCAACATGTCCGCCGCCTGTTGCGATATCAAGAACCACCCAATTTTTGTTTGGTTTCAGCCATTGCACAAGCTGGTTCAGTTCGCTTGCATCAGCATGTATCTTGCTTTGAACATACTTTTCAGCGTTTTTTCCAAAAGTATTAATGACCTTTTGCTTTATTTCTTCCTTCTCCAAACAGACTCACCTCAGCTTATTTGAACTCTGCTTCTCTTTTCTCCAAAAAAGCTGAAATCCCTTCCTTGCCTTCCGGACTCTTCGCCCTGTCCGCAAGGAAATCAGTTTCCATGGCCATTTGGGATTCAAGCGTTTCATGCAAAGAATGATAGAATAGCTTTTTAGTAGCCCCAAAAGCATTCATTGGCCCTTTTGCGAGATTTTCAGCCAGGCTGATGACAGCCGGCATCAGTTCTTCTTCAGGAAGAACTTGGTTGACAATCCCCCACTCTTCAGCTTCTTTCGCCTTTAACATTCGGTTTGTATACATCAGCTCAAGTGCCCGTTTCATGCCAACTGCTCTCGGTAAAAAGTAGCTGCCTGAGCCATCGGGAGTTAAACCGATTTTATTATAAGCCATTACAAATTTTGACCCTTCAGCCGCATAAACAAGATCGCAGGAAAGAGCGAGGCTCATCCCTGCACCAGCAGCCACACCATTTACCGCTCCAATAAAAGGCTTGTTCATTCTGGCAAAATGCGAGACAGCCCCATGCAAGTAAGCGGTTACCATTTTTAAATGAGCAGGCATCTCCTCCCCTTCACTTGAAAAGCTCTTCAAATCGCCGCCGACAGAAAACTTATTTCCTGAACCTGTTATGACAACTGTCCGTATCTCCTCTTTTTCAGAACAGATAATAGCCGTGTCCATCAGTTCTTTTGCAAGCTGCAAATCAATGCCATTGCCTGCATGCGGACGGTTTAATGTCACAATCCCAACGTTATTTTCGATGGTTAAAAGCACATTTTTATTTTCCAATTTCTATCCTCCTCAATAAATGCTCCTAATAAATTCTATTTTATACGCCTGTATTCCTGTATGTTTTATTGGAAAAATAAAATAAGCCCGCCATTTGTATATGGCAGGCTTCCTATTACCTTGTTGGTTCCAGGATCAATTTTCCCTTTGTTTTTCGCGCCTGCATGAGTGTGTGAACCTTTGCGGCATCCTCCAAAGGGTGAACTTCGCCGATTGTAAGCTTTAGTTTCCCTTCAGCCACAAAGGTCATCAATTCTTTCATACTAGGCTGCACAAGTTCAGGCTTTCTCATAATTTGCGGAAGGAAAAAGCCGATAACAGACTGGTTCCTTGCCATTAAGGATGATGGATAAAATCTGCTTTGCTCTCCGCTTGCTACGCCATAAATGACAAGCCGGCCAAAAGTGGCAAGGCACTTTACTGTTTTATTAAAAATCTCTCCGCCGGCCATTTCGAGTGCAACATTGACACCTCTTCCGCCAGTGGCTTCGAGAACTTCGTTTTCCCAGCCTTCTTTCGTATAGTTAACAAGCACATCTGCTCCCATCTCTTTTGCGAGCTGAAGCTTTTCCTCTGAGCTGGCAGTGGCAATTACTTTTCCTGCCCCAAAGAGTTTGGCAAGCTGGACTGCTATGGTTCCCACCCCGCCTGCTGCTGCATGGACAAGAACGCTTTCCCCTTTTTCAAGCCTGCCCATCGTTTTTAAAATATGATACGCACTCAAGCCCTGCAGCGGAAGTCCAGCGGCAAGCTTGAAATCCAAACCTTCCGGCAGCGGAATCAGTCCTCTTTCATCCGCTGTCACATATTCAGAATAACCACCGGATTCGATTAAGGTAACCACTCTTGTTCCTGGTGTGATGCTCGCTTTTTCACCAGCGGCTGCGACTATGCCTGCCACTTCCGCTCCCGGTATAAAAGGCAGCGGAGTCGGAACTACATATTGCCCTTCTCTTCTGGCTGTATCGGCATAATTCACGCCAATTGCATGGACTTCAATTAAAACTTCATGTCCTGTTGGGACTGGTTTCTCTTTTTCTATTACGTTAAGAACTTCCGGTCCTCCGTATTCTTTTAGCTGAATGGCTTTCATTTTTGTACACTCCTTTTTATAATGGCTCCTTAAACTGTTTCACTGATAAAATGAGAATTTAGGGGATATTATTTTTTTACGGATAAAATGAATTTTTTGCAGTTACATTATCCTGGTTACTTAAAAATTTACGCTAAAAAATAGCTATGAATCTGTATTCGATATCGATTTACCACTGCAAAACTAGCAAGTATACTCCGCACGGTCGTAAAGCTTCTCAGCAATGCTTCTATTTCTTGCAATTCCCTTTCCAAAAGAGCCAAATCGGCTGCATTCGCGAATAACCAAGCCCAGCAGCTGATCTCTCTTGTCCTCAGACGCCAGTTCTATGGCCAGCTGGCGGGAAAGGCGTTCTGTACCCCAGATGGCGCCCTCAAGAAAGGTCCTAGTTAAATAAATCTTCAACTCTTCTTTTTCTTCACCATTTTTCTGAATCGCTTTAAAAGTCCGGTAGACAGCCGATTCTGCGGCAAAGAGCGCAATTGCCAGGTCGGCGAGCTTCATTAGTGTTTCCTGTTCATGAACGAGTGAGCTGCCGAATGCTTCATAAGCGAGTCCGGCGTTTAATAAGAATAGGTTTCTCATCGTGTCGATGGCTGCTTTTTCTTTTTCAAAAATTGTGTTCTCGGCTTTTTCCGGTTTGCTTAACTGAATGACCGCTTCCTCAACTCTTGCTGCCAGGCTGATTTCGCCTTTCATTGCTTTTCTGAATAGATGTGTCGGGATCAGCAATCGATTAATCTCATTGGTTCCTTCGAAGATGCGGTTAATACGTGAGTCGCGGTACATTTGTTCAACACCGTATTCCTTGATGAATCCGGCTCCGCCATGCAGCTGCAGCGTTTCATCTGCCACATAATCCAGCGTTTCGGAACCAAACACCTTACAGATGGCACATTCTGTAGCATATTCGCTCATCCTTTTTCCGATCAGCTTTAAATCAGAAGTATCGTTTAAATCGCCCAGAGAGTCTTCCAGCAAACTGGCAGTTCGGTATTGAAGCGATTCGGCCGCATAGATTCGGGCTGCCATCTTAGCGACCTTTTCCTTCGTCGCTGGAAAATCAGCAATTGCCTTTCCAAATTGTTTTCTCTCCTGCGTAAATTCCAGAGCTTTTTTCAATCCGGTTTTAGAAGCTCCCATACAGGCTGAACCTAAATTGAAACGTCCCAGATTTAAAACATTTAGGGCAATCACATGTCCTTTTCCCACTTCGCCCAGCAGGTTTTCAGCAGGTACCGGAGAATCTTCAAATATCACTGAGCGGGTGGAAGAACCTTTGATGCCCATTTTATTTTCCTCAGGACCGAAAGATAATCCTGGTGTATTTCGCTCCACAATAAAGGCAGAAAAATACTGGCCATCCACTTTGGCATAAACGATAAAAGTATCCGAAAAAATGGCATTGGTAATATAGATTTTTGTGCCATTTAAAATGTAGTGTGAGCCTTCCTTATTCAATACAGCTGTTGATTGTGAAGAAAGAGCATCAGAACCGGCGTTAGGCTCAGTCAGGCAGTAAGCACCGATATACTCGCCTGACGCAAGCTTCGGCAAGTATTTTTCTTTTTGCTCCGGCGATCCAAAATAAGTAATCGGCAAAGTGGCAATACAAGTATGATTGGAATGAGCGACACCGTAACCGCCTGATGACGCAATGTTTTCGCCGACGATTCCCTTGCTGATTTTATCAAAGCCAAGGCCGCCGTATGCTTCAGGAATGCTGTGGGCAAGCAAGCCTAAATCCCCGGCTTTTCTGAGCAATTCCGTCACAAGCTCAAAATCCTGGTTTTCTATACGCTCCTTTTCAGGAAGTACATTTTTTTCAACAAATTGCTTTGCTGTTCTTCCGATCATGATGTGCTCATCTGATAATTCCTCGGGTGTAAAAAGAGTTTCGAAATCCAGTTTGGAGAATAAAAAACTGGATCCGTTATTGGCTGTGTTCACTTTTTCCATAAAAAGGCCACTCTCCTTTATGCGTGCTTGCAGGCTGATGGATCACCACTCTGCCATCTTTCAGTACCGGAACAACGGAAGACGTACCAGCTCCTGCAGCAAACTTTAATTCTTCCAAAAATCCATGCAGATAAAATAACTGCCCTACACGGGACTCAGATAATATTTCAAAGGCACTTCCCTGTGCTCCGCGGTAAAAATGAAGGGCTGCTTTTGCCGCGTCTGTCAGCACCCATTCATCCTTCTGTACTAAACAGTCAAGAAAATGGCCGGCACCATAAAAGTCTTCAAGACTTACTTCTCCGGAATTACCGGAACAGACGACAATGATCGTCTCGGCATTACTCTCTTCTCTAATGGTCTTGGCAACGGCTGGATTATTTAAAAGGCAGCCTATATAAACGTTTCCTGCTCCCTCCGATTTTCGCAATGCAACGGTGCCATTGGTTGTCGACAGCACCAGCTTCTTGCCTTTTATCACACTGCGTATATGTCCAGGGCTCGGGTAGACAAACCCATCAATTGGCCTGGCATGGTTCTCGCCAGCCAGCACGCAAGTATCCGGATCCATCCCTGCAGCCACATGAAGTCCTTCAGTTACATTCTGTACAGGAATGACTTCAGTGGCTCCATCTGCAAGGGCGGAGGTAATCGTGGTGGTTGCCAGCAGCACATCCAGCACCACCACCGCTTTGGAGCCTTCTCTCATTTTTTCTTGCGAAATATCTTCTTTTTTTAAGATCACATGCACCTTTCTCATATTAATTTTTCCCGTTTGCAACTTGTACTCCATATCTTAGAAGCACCTTCACGAATTGGTTAAATTGCGAAAAACGTGCATCGTTTGTCTGGCCTTTTTTATAGCGGTAATAGATTTGCTGGCAAATGACAGCAAGCTTAAAATAGGCAAAGGTCAAGTAGAAGTTCATATTGCTTACATCCCGGCCAGTTTTCCTGGCATATGCTTCAATAAACTCCTGCCGGGTGTAAAACCCTTTTTGAACAGTAACAGGCGGTTTGCCGAGTCCGAATTTCAGCAGATCCGGATCATCCTCCTGTATCCAATAGCTCATCGCTGCCCCAAGGTCTGCCAGCGGGTCGCCAACGGTCGTCATCTCCCAATCAAACAGACCAACCATTTCCTGCAGATCCTCACTGAACATCGTATTGTTCAGTTTATAGTCGTAATGGATGATGGCTGGTTCCCCGCTGAAAGGAATATTGCCGGTCAGCCACTTTTTCAGTGTTTCTGCTTCCATTACTTCATCTGTTTTCGCCCGCTCATAGCGGCCAATCCAGCCATGCACCTGTCTTTCCATAAACCCGTCCGGATTGCTGATTTCGTTTAAAGCGGTTTTTTTGTAGTCAATCGAGTGCAGCTCAGCCAGCCTATCAACCATGGTCTGCGATATCTGCCGGCATGTCTCTTCTCCAGGTGTAAACCCTTCTGGAAAAGAAGTATCCAATACAACTCCTTGCTTCCTTTCCATAATAAAAAATGGGCTGCCGATTATCTCCTTATTATCAGAAAACAGCAGCGGTTTTGGCGCCTGTTTGAAAAATGGGTGAATTTCTGAAATAACACGAAATTCCCGTTCCATATCATGGGCTTTCGGAGCAACCGGTCCCAGCGGAGGCCTCCGCAGAACCGCTTGCCACTCTCCTATCTTTAACTGGTACGTTAAATTGGAATGTCCTGCTGAAAACTGGAGAATTTCTAAAGGCTCGCTTGGGAGGCCATCAAGGTGATTCCGCAGATATCCTTCCAATGCTGCTTCGTTTAATTGCTCGCCTTTTCTTATGGGGATAGTATCCTGGCTCATTTGCCGCGGCATATTGTTCCTCCTCTTTATATGAAGATTCAATTATCTTAATCTATTATTCAATCAAATTCTGCCTTAAGCCTTCGCGGAGTAAATCCGGGATGGTGGCACTTTCCTGTTTGTTAAAATCGAAATAAACGACAATCGCATGCCCCCTGGCAATCACTTCGTTTGTCTGGGAGCAGACAATTTCATGATCCAGCTGAAAGCTTTTGCCTCCTACTCTGGATACCCAGGTTTTAATCGTAAGAATTTGATTGAAATACCCCTGGCTTAAAAAATCGCACTTGGTGGAAGCGAGTATGAAAGGCCATTTCTTCACGTCCATACTGTAGCCAAGCGTTTCAAAATACTTTACCCGTGCTTCTTCAAGGTAAATAAAATAACTGGTATTATTGATATGCCCTAGTGCATCTGTCTCGCCAAACCGGACGTTTACTTGCAGCTCATGCATGTCCTCACCCTCTTAACTCTTCACCTTTATTGTGTTGTATTCATACCAGCCCTTGCCTGTCTTCCTTCCAAGCTCGCCTTTCTCCACTTTCTCCGCTACACAAGCGAATGGTTTATCGGCAGGGCCGCCTGTCTCGCGGAACCGCTGATCCATTACATAGTAAGCTACATCAAGCCCTGACAAATCCATCAGCTCAAAAGGTCCAATCGGGTGGTTTAACGCTTTCCGGCAGATAATATCGATATCTTTATAATCAGCAATCCCCTGTTCATATAGAGCGACTGCTTCTTTCTGCAATGCTCCCAGAATCCGGTTGGCAACAAACCCGGAAATCTCTTTTTTCAACAGTACGGCAGTCCGGTTCATTTGCTTGCAGACATCCATGGCAATCTGTGCTGTTTCTTCAGATGTCTGCTCACTCATCACTACTTCCACACAATCCATCACAAGCGGCGGGAAAAAGAAATGCATGTTAACGACTTTGTCAGGACGGTTTGTTACATCTGCTATTAAACTATTAACAATCGTAGAACTGTTGGACGCGAAAATGGCATGTGAAGGGGCAAATTGTTCAAGCTTGCTGAACACGTCTTTTTTAACATCAAGCTTTTCGGTTACGGCTTCAATGATCAAGTCAGAGTTTTTCACACTTTCCTCCAGGCTTTGTGAAAAACGCAGTCTTCTAAATGCAGCTTGTTTCCCGTCTTCAGATAGCTTTCCTTTTACAGCCCATTTATCCATAATCTCGTGCAGCTTAGACTCGGCCTCTCTTAGTGCAGCTTCATTTACGTCCTGAATAACCGTTTCATAACCGCCCAAAGCACATAGCATTCCGATTTGATGACCCATTTGACCGGAACCGATAACCGTAATTTGCTTTACATCGTTTGCATTCATACATTCTCCTCCTTATACTGACCAGTTGGTATGTTTTGAGTGAGAGAGGAAACAGTTTATCCTCTCTCTGGATATTTGTTTGCTGACAATACCAATTAGCCGTTAAATTCAATATTTCGCGGATATAATCGGATTTTCGCGGTTATTTCTTAATTCTCGCTGATAAAAAGATGATTTTCGCGGATATCTCCTTTTCTGCAACGTCTAAACTCTAAATATTTACATTTCAATCCCTTTTAGAATCATTTCCGTAAAAATCTCTGCGACTTCCCGATCAGAAACCTTGCCTCCCGGATTGAACCATTGGTAACTCCAGTTCGCGATCCCTAAAATGCCAAATGTGACAATCGAGGTTTTTAAATCAGCACGAAACTCGCCATCCTGTTTGCCTTTTTCAAGCAGCTTTTCAATATTGAGCCTGAATTGATCCCTTTTAGGAATGATCTCCGAAAGCCTTTCATCACTGAGATTACGCATCTCCCGGAAAAACACCTTCGCGCTGGCCCCCTGTGTTTTAATGTTGCTGATCAACATGTGGACAATCGCAAAAAGCTTGTTTTTACAGGTCTGCGATTCATCCTTTAAAATTTCCTCCTGGTTTGCCAGCAGATCATCAATATAGCGAAGGTGAATATCCATCAGGAGCTCTTCCTTGCTTGAAAAATAATAATAAAACGTACCTTTCGTCACACCGATGCTGTCGACAATATCCTGAATCGATGTCTCGCTAAAGCCCTTTTGATCAAATAGCTGGATACTCTTTTCAGTAATTTTTTCTTTCAATGTTAGTCCTCGCTTCTGTAAGAAAATATCGACAGAATTATATCATAAATACTAGTTTTTCCGGAGCTCTTCCCGTAAAGCCCTTCTCAGGATTTTCCCGACATTGGTCTTCGGAAGCTCATCGCGGAACTCGACTGTAGCCGGAACCTTGTACGTAGCCATGTTTTGTTTACAGTAGGAGATGATGTCTTCTTCCGACGCTGTTTTGCCAGCTTTTAAAACAAGTACTGCTTTTACGGTCTCACCGCGGTAAGCATCCGGTACACCTATGACAACGGCCTCCTGGACAGCAGGGTGTTCATATAAAACCTCTTCAATATCACGCGGATAAATATTATATCCGCTTGCAATGATGAGATCTTTTTTTCGATCAACAATATAAAGGAAGCCGTCCTCATCCATACGTGCAATATCACCGGTATAAAGCCAGCCGTCCCTTAATGTATGGGCTGTTTCCTCCGGCATGTTCCAGTATCCCTTCATAATCTGCGGACCTTTTATAATGACCTCACCTAATTCACCGGCTGGCACCTCTTTCAACCCGGTTGCCAAATCAACTACTTTATAATCTGTTGATGGATACCCGATTCCTACGCTGCCAGGCTTTCTTTCTGAAAAAGGAGGGTTGCAATGAGTAACAGGCGATGCTTCAGATAGACCATAGCCTTCAAGAATTTTTGCGCCTGTTTTCCGTTCGAAATCACGCAGCAGTTCAACTGGCATTGGAGCACTGCCGCTGTTGCACGTTTCGATGCTATCAATGCCATATTCCTCTGCACGGGGATGATTGGTAATTGCCACATACATCGTCGGCACGCCAGGGAAAACGGTCGGCTGTTCATTTTTGATCGTATTCAACACTTCCTCCAGATCAAAACGAGGCAGCAGGATCGATTCGTTCGCTGTATATATAGCAAAATTCATGCAGGCAGTCATTCCGAACACATGAAACAAAGGAATGACGGTTAAGTATCTTTCCTGCCCGATTTTAGTTCTTTCTTTAAAAAATTCATACGACTGAATGACATTAGCCATAATATTGCGGTGGGTAAGCATGGCGCCCTTTGAACGGCCTGTCGTTCCCCCAGTATACTGGAGGACAGCGATATCATGCTCAGGTTCGATATTTACCGGTGTGTATTGCCCTTTTCCTTCCTGTAAAAAAGCATCAAATTTCCTATCAGGCGAAAAATCTGCTTCAGATGGCTGGAGGCTCACAACAAGTAGATTCTTCAGCTTTGTATTGCTTTGGACACTTTTTACACGCGGATATAAAGCATCAAAAACCACAAGAGTCTCGGCGCCTGAATCATTCATAATATGTTCGATTTCACGCTCCACCAGCATCGGGTTTACCTGGGTAACAATAGCGCCGGCAGCCAGTGTGCCGTAATAAGCAATCACGTATTGAGGACAATTTGGAAGCATAATAGCGACGCGGTCCCCCTTCTGAACCCCGTTCTTTTGAAGAGATGCAGCAAAGCCGTAAACCGCTTTCTGCAGCTCCCCGTAGGTGACTTTCCTTCCGTAAAAGGATAAAGCATTATTTTGCGGATACATCGCTGTGATATCCTGCAGCATCTCCGGCATTGATTTACTTGGAATGTTCACTTCTGCTGCAATTGATTCAGGGTAGTGGGCAAGCCAGGCTTTTTTCTCACTCATTAAAAATCCCTCCATAATTTGCATTCTTTTGCCAGTCATTCTATAGACATTTCTTGGGAGTCTTTAATTTAGTTAGCTTGCGATATCCTCTCCTTTTTACATGGCATGTGTTCCGCCATCGACGATCAGGATATCGCCGGTTACATAGTTTGAGGCATTGGAAGCCAGGAATAGAGCGGCACCCTTCAGGTCATCTTCAGAACCGAACCTCCGTAGAGGGGTAGCATCCAAAATTGGATTTTTGCCATGCTCAATAATGGCTTTTGACATTTTCGTCGGGAAAAAGCCTGGCGCAATCGCATTGACGTTAATATTATGGCGCCCCCATTTTACTGCCAGATCCTTTGTCATCGTAATGACTGCACCTTTGCTTGTGTTATAGCCAATTGTGTCCATCACTCTTGGATCTGTTCCGCCAAGGCCGGCAACAGAAGCGATATTGATAATTTTGCCTGATTTTTGCTCGATCATCACTTTACCGACAGCCTGGCTCATTAAAAAGGTTCCTGTCACATTTACGCTGATTACTTTTTGCCAGGCTTCAAGCGGCATCTCTTCGGCTGGTGCACCCCAGGTCGCACCGCTGTTATTGACGAGAATATCGATAGAACCGAAATGTTTTACGGTCTCCTCAACCACTTTTTGAACATCTTCAGAATTGCTGATGTCGCATGGCAGAGCCAGTGTTCTTACACCCAGGTTTGCCAGACGTTCAGCAGTCTCCTGGCAGGCTTCCACCTTTCTGGAACAAAGGACTACATTGGCGCCCGCTTCCGCAAAACCTTCTGCAATTTGTGCACCAAGCCCGCGGCCGCCTCCTGTAATCAGTGCAGTTTTTCCCGTTAAATCAAATAAGTCTAAGACCTTCACATTTCGTTCCTCCATTTCTATTAAAATAGCGATTGATATTTCTTTAATTCCAGCTTGGCAACCTGTGCGCGGTGCACCTCATCGGGACCGTCTGCCAATCTCAGTGTTCTTGCGTTCGCCCAAAGTGCTGCAAGCGGGACATCATCCGAAACACCGGCTGCTCCAAAACCCTGAATCGCCCGGTCAATGACTTTCAAGGCCATCGATGGCGCTACCACTTTAATCATGGCTATTTCCGTTTTCGCCACCTTGTTGCCGACCGTATCCATCATATGGGCAGCTTTTAATGTTAAAAGCCTGGCCTGTTCAATTTCAATGCGGGAATCGGCAATCCATTCGCGGATCACTCCCTGGCTTGATAAGGAATTTCCGAATGCGACCCGATTTTGTACACGCTTACATAATTCTTCAAGCGCACGTTCGGCGGCGCCGATCAGCCTCATGCAATGATGGATCCGGCCCGGTCCCAGCCTTCCCTGCGCAATGGCAAAGCCTTTTCCCTCTCCCCAAATAATATTTTCTTTCGGAACCCTGACATTTTCGTATGTAATTTCGGCATGTCCATGCGGGGCATGGTCATAGCCAAACACCGGAAGCATCCGTTCAATTTTGACACCAGGCGTATCAAGCGGTACCAGAATCATAGATTGCTGTTCATGGCGGTTTCCAGAAGGATCGGTTTTTCCCATGACAATAGCAATCTTGCATCTTGGATCTCCTGCACCTGACGACCACCACTTCCGCCCATTAATAATGTATTCGTCACCATCCCTTTCAATGCGCGCTTCGATATTCGTGGCATCGGAAGAAGCAACGTCCGGCTCAGTCATCGAAAAACAGGAGCGAATCTCCCCATCCAAAAGCGGATTAAGCCAATTTTGCTTTTGCTGTTCAGTTCCGTAGCGGACCAGCACTTCCATATTGCCTGTGTCTGGAGCATTGCAGTTAAAGACTTCCGGGGCAATCATCGAACGGCCCATAATCTCGCACAGCGGAGCATACTCCACATTCGTCAGCCCTGCCCCGTACTCACTCTCAGGTAAAAATAAATTCCATAAACCAGCTTCTTTCGCTTTGGTTTTCAGCTCCTCCATAATCGGGGGAATCGCACTCCAGCGGTCTGTTTGTTCATTCAGCTGCTGCTCGTACATTGACTCATTGGGATAAATATATTCCTCCATAAATCTAGTTAATTTTGCTTGCAGCTCCTGCACCTTTGTTGAATAAGAAAAATCCAATGTTGTGTCCCTCCTTTACTAACTAACCGGTCGGTATGTTACTACTTTAGTATAAACAATCTTGGGATTTATTCAACTATTTATTCTGAAAATTCTTGATTCTGGTTTGGTGGATTCGTTTTTATTCGGTTATGGCGGGGCTTAGCTGATAAATGTCTTTTTTTAGGTTTGTATTCTATATTTATGAATTAACTTTTTTATTTTGTTCGTTAATTTTAGAAGTTTATTCGCGGGTTTGGGCGGTTATTCGTAAGAGATGAGGCTCTTTATTCGCAATTTAATAAGGTTTGTTCGCAAGTTTTTAGATTTTATTCGTAAAGTTCATATTAACAAAAAAAGCCCCAATCAGGGCTCCTTCTATTTTTGTACAGAATTTACAGCTGTTTTGTATTCCTCATACCATTTTTCCCATTCCTCTTTACGAGAACCAATACTATTGCCATCGAGCAATCGGCTAATCACATCGAGGCATACATGCCAGCCGGCAAGATCCCTTGGCGTATGGTCGGTTATTTCATTTATTTTTTCGATCAGCTTTAATTTAGTTCTGCCGTTTTCCTCATCTAATTCAAACCGGACTATATCATCGCCCCATGTATATTCAAGAATCGCTAACTGTTCAAACCCCAAAATCTCCATCTCTTCAAAACTGCCATCCCCCATATCAAACTTGAACGCTCCACCTTTCTTAAGTTCATCTGCTTGAAGCTCAGGGAACCATTTTTTCAATTGGTTATTATCTGTTAGCATCTCCCACACTTTTTCCCTTGGATGTTCCAGATTTCGTACAAAAGTGGCCGTATAGCCGTTTGCGTTTTTATCAATTAAAGCTAACAAGGTTAAAAACTCCTTTACAATCACGTTTTCATTTAGGATATACAAAATGTATTTGCCTCAACATTTTAATTCAATTTTCACTGAAGAAAATCCTTTAAAGTTTCCAGTATGATCCGCTGTTTTAAGAAGAAACCGCACCATTACCCCAAATCGGAAAGAAAAAAAAGAAATGCCTGGTATGCTTTGAATGACCAGGCACTTCTTTTATTCAAACCGCCATTTCCCTTTTTTTCTTCATATCCCGCTCTTTTTCCTTTATTAAAGCTGCACCAATGATGCCGATCAGTGAAAATACAACCGGGATCATAAATCCATATCGGTAGCCGTCTTCGAAGCTGTCGAGCACTTTTCCAAAGATAAATGGCAGCAAAACCGCGCTTAAAAATCCGCCGGTATTGGCAAAACCCGAGATAACCCCAACATCCTTAATGTCAAAGGATTGGCGGACAACAGCAAAAGTTAGCGTACTGGCTCCAGTTCCATATCCCATGATCAAAAAAAGAATGATCAGCAGCGGATACGGCGGCTGGCCATTAAATACAAGAAAAGCACACCATCCGAAGAATACGATAAAGTGGGAAATAAGATACGGACGTTTGATAGAATCAAACCTGCTGGAAATTGAGCTCATTAATGGAGCGCCAATAATGGCACCAATCAATCCAATCATGATGAGCTGGCTTGATTCAGACCGGGTCAATCCATACATATCCATCCCATATGGAACAGCCCATGACCCAATAAATCCTACATAAGTGCCGACTAAGCCAAAATGGCAGAAAAACGTTGCCCAAGCCTGCCTGTCGGATAAGACTCTTCTCAATATGGAGCCCGTTTTTTCCCTTGGATTCTTTTTATGAGAAGAAACCTTTGCAGTAATTCCCATGCGTTTAGGCTGCCAAATTAAGATAAAATACAGCAAAACACCGAGAATTGTAAGAATGACTCCAACTGCAAAAAATGGCGCACGCCATCCCCAATTCGAAATCCAAATGGAAAAAGGCACGGTGGCAAGCAGAAAGCCAAAGCTGCCCACCATTCCTGCAAACCCAAGTAATTTCACAAATTCATTCACTTTGAACCATTGACTTAATATGATCACAACGTTTATCCAAATGGTTGCATCACCAAAACCGACGAGCAACCGGGCTGCAAATAATACATACTCATTCGGTGCAAAGCTGTATAGAAGTGTACCTGCCCCGTTTAAAAGAGTACCCGCAATAAGGAAAACATTTGGGCCAAAACGGTCCGATAGAATTCCAATAGGAACCTGCAGGCTGGCATAAGCAAAAAATTGAACACTTGTCAGAAGCCCGATGGCAGCAGCAGTTACCCCGAAATCCTTCATTAATTGATCTGTTATTAAACCTGGTGCTGTCCTTTGACTTACGATTAAAAAGTACGCAAATAATACTGTTGAAAAGACAACCCATCTGTACTTGCTTTTATGTTTCTCCAATGCCCTCTTCTCCTGTGTCTATTAATGCCATTTATTATACGCTAAAAAAAAGCACCTGTCCCACTGGCCTTGCATCTGTT
>NZ_JAGGQS010000002.1:0-8028 GCF_018613175.1 Bacillus sp. ISL-47
GCGGAAATCAACAGGCCAATTAACAGAGCCTTATTATTAAAATCTGTAAAACTTACCCTTGTTTACCGCTCCAATAAACAGAGTGCAAAAAAGAGCTTTAACATAGCAAAAAGAAAATCAGATCTTACTCATCAACGCTATGTTTAAAAGGCTTAACACCTGTTATTTTAATAACTAAATATAGGAATAAAGCAAAGACTGCTTCAGTCGCACCGCCACGCCCTCTGCTATTGCCTTCAAGCAGCCATTCCCATTTTTCAGGGATAGGCAAGTAGGAGATGAATTCTAATATAACGACAGAAATCAAAACAGGTAAGATGGAAAAAACCATTCCCTTAAAATAAGGATTTACCCCCAGAAAATAATAAAGATAAACAGTAAGAGTAAAGAAAAAACCAACTAACCAGATACTTAAAGTTCTTGAAAAAGCCATAACGATAACAGAAAGGATTAAGCAAACGACAGTTCCTGCTAATATATAAGTATAGAATCGCTCATTGGTCCTTAATTGGCTAATGATGTTCCCCATTAAAATTGCCTCCTTTCCTTCAATTCCAGTTAATCATAATTTATAAAATGAATAAAACAAACTGCCAAATAATGCATGAATAAAATGCTTAATCCTCCCAGTTTCATCATTGAATACCGGATATCTGGTTAACCTAATGATGGGAGGCATGCATATGATTGTTTATCATGGATCTATAAGAAAACTTGAAGCGTTTACGAAAGAAACGGTTGTTCAAAATTTTAGCAATGGTATCGATACGATTGGATTTTGGTTTACTTCGGATGTAAATGCAGCAAAACCTTTTGCTATTGGAACGGAGACCGTGATCGAAAAATCGGAAACGGAGTTTTGGGAGGATGGCGAGCCTAAAGTCGTTCAATATGACAGGCCCGTGCGCGGTTTTATCTATAAAGTATATATGGATGATCCGATTCTTAAGGAATTCGAATCTTATGACTTGTTTATGCAGGAACGGGACAAATACTGTGATTATTTAGGGTCGAAAAAAAGAAAGCCTACCTGGAAAGATAAGGCCATTCTTCTGAACAAAGAAGAAGCAAATGCAAAGTTTCGTAAAAATCTAATGAGTCAGGATTTCGAAGGAATATCAGTTCGCAATACTAAACTTCATGGTGTTGCAACCGATCTCTATTGCCTTTTTTCTCAGGAGCCTATCCAAATTGCTGACATCATCCCTATAGACGAATAATCGCTTGATATCCTACTCACCCTATTTTCCCAAACGGAGAAATCGGAAAAATAACCGTATAAAAGTGGCCTTAAAAGCACATCTTATGTTTGCTCTAAATTCAAATATGAGGTGGGTTTAATGGAGTGGTTTGGCCTCAGTAAGAAACCGTTCAATTTTGATCTTTTTTCTGTTAGTCATTTTGTTATCCTGGCCATCTTTATTCTTGGTATAACAGCTATTTTCCTTTGCCGAACAAAATTAAGTAATGAAAAATGCAGAAGAGCCGAAATAGGGGCAGCCTTTTCTTTAATAGTGATTGAGATTCTGAATCATGCGTGGATGTATACAAATGGAGTCTGGAAACCAGGCCGTTCCTTGCCTTTGGAATTGTGTAATATCGCCCTTATACTATGTATCTTTTTACTAGTGACAAGAAAAAAAATATACTTTGAATTGATCTTTTTTATTGCCCTATTAGGTGCTACGCAGGCAATCATTACCCCAGCACTAACATACGGCTTTCCACACTTTCGATTTATTCACTTTTTCTATGCGCATTTGATGGTTGTATGGGTAACCTTATATTTCACATGGGCAAAAGGCTACTACCCTACATTTCGATCCTTCATGAAATTAATCGTCTTTATTAATCTTCTTTTGCCTCTGGTCTTGTTCGTTAATAAACGGGCAGAGGGGAATTATTGGTTTTTGCGCCACAAGCCAAAAAGTCCGAGTTTATTTGATGTGCTCGGTCCCTATCCCTGGTATATTTTTTCTTTGGAAGGAGTATTAATCGTTATTAGCTTAATTGCATGGCTAATACTGCGAAAGATGGAAAAGAGCTCTGATGAGCGTTCTCATGCCAAATGATTGGGCTGATCGCTTTGTATTAAATTGGAGGCCCGGCTGCTAATTAAATTAACCATCCGTTTACCTCACCTTAAAAGTTGAAACCTTTAATAAAAACTAGCCTACGATTTACTCCTTAAAAGGACACGCAGACTAGTTCTTAATGATATATTTTCAGCAATCAGTCGTTTTTCTTTTGAGGAATTTCGCATCCATCATCATCACAGATCACACCGTTTTCGTTGTTTAAAATAGTGATTTCATCTTCAGCAATGACTTTTTCAAATGCTTGTACAAATGCCTCAGTTGGCTGTGCACCAGAAAGAGCGTACTTTTTATTAATAAGGAAAAATGGAACACCTGTGACCCGATATTGCTGTGCTGTTTGTTCATCAGCACGAACAGCGTCGGCAAGCTCATCACTAGCCAGCATTTTTTCTACAGCATCTCGGTCCAACCCTACCTCTACGGCCAGCTCTGTTAAGGTAGCATGATCCCCAATATGTTTGGAATCAGTAAAATAAGCCTTTAAAAGCCGTTCCGTCATTTCTTTCATTAACCCCTGCGTTTTCGCAAACATCGTCAAACGGTGGGCGTCGAAGGTGTTAGTCAAAACAACTGTATCAATATTAAATTCCAACCCTGCATTCTTAGCCATTTGTACCATGTTTTGAGTATTCGCTTTAGCCTGTGCAATACTCATTCCATATTTTTTGGACAGCTTTTCATACATATTATCTTTTATATCCCGTTCGGCTGTCGGGTCCAGCTCGAAGCTTCGATACGTGACTTCAATCGGATGATCAATCTGTTTAATGGCATCCTCCAGATGCCTTTTGCCAATATAGCAAAAAGGTCAAGCAAAGTCAGTCCACATTTCAATATGCATACTGTATTCCTCCATTACAATGATTTCTCCTATAGTATAGTGGTTAAGGTGGTTTTTTACACGGAATTAGCTTAAGAGGTTAACAATAAGCTAAACGCAGCTTTTTTTATAAGATTAAGTTTTTGGATACAGAAATCGTGTTAAAAAATACTGATCATTTCCTTAAAATGTATCTTTTAACCAAAGCCTGTTTTCGCAAATAAGTAGTGAGGAGAGGTTGATTTCCGCTCCAGGATGCTCAGCGAACGCGGGGCGGGCGGTGAGCCTCCTCGGCGCGCAGCGCCTGTGGGGTCTCACCTGTCCCACACCTCCCGCTGGAGTCTCGCACCTTGCGCTCCAATCAACCAACCTTATTTATCAATGTTTTTATTCATAGATCTATTTAAAAACAACAATCTTTTAGAAAACGTCCTAACCAAATAACCACCTGATCAATTTCCTCCTTGGTTGTATACCTGCCAAGGCTAAATCGGATGGCTCCCATTCCAATATTTTCTGGAACACCCATTTCTCTTAAAACTGGAGATAATTCTATTTTACCGGAATGGCAAGCCGAGCCTGTGGAGGCTGCAAGCAAGGGGATTGCATCTAAAATGTCCTGGCCCATTCGATTGACAAAGCTGACATTCAAAGTATTCGGCAATCGCCTTTTTTCATGGCCATTCAGGGTGACCTCGCTTCCAAAAGCGTCCCTCAGTTGATTCCAAAAGTAATTCGTTAACTCCTCAAGCTTTGTGTCTTTTAAATACTCCTGTGCCAATTCACATGCTTTCCCCAGTCCAACCGCCAGCAAAGTATTTTCAGTGCCGGCCCGCAAGCCAAATTCATGGCCAGCTCCATGGATGAGGGGCTCTACTTCTATCCCTTTACGAAGATATAAGGCACCAATCCCTTTAGGTGCATATAGCTTGTGGCCAGCGATTGTCAGCATATCCACATTCATCTTCTCAACATCTAATGGCACTTTTCCCACTGATTGGGAAGCATCTGTATGAAAGGCAATATCGTATCTTCTGGCGATTTCTCCAATTTCATCAATTGGCTGTATGGTCCCCACTTCATTATTAGCATGCATAATGGTAATGAGAATCGTATCTTCCCTAATTGCATTTGCAATGTCCTGAGGGGAAACCATGCCATATTGGTCTACATCAACCATTGTGATCTCAGCACCCAAACGTTCAAGAAACCTCAATGGATTTAAAATAGCCGGATGTTCAATCCTCGAAGTAATAATATGAGCGCCTTTTCCTTGATGCTTAAAGTAATATCCCTTTAATGCAAGATTATTAGCCTCACTTCCGCCGCTTGTAAAAATAATCTCGTCTGGTGAACAAGACAGGAGATTGGCTACTTGATTCCTTGCAATCATTAATTTCTCTTTTACAGGTCTGCCTGCCCAATGGAGGGCGGAAGGATTACCATAAAAATCGTTTAAAAAAGGTCTCATTTCATCCACAACTTCATCAGCTACCGGTGTACTGGCATTGTAATCCAGATAAATCTTTTCCATTCCTCTAATCCCCCTTCTGCCTAAATTATATCAAAAGAAATTAATAGTTCCTGCTAGGTATGTAATCACACCCCTAAACCTGCTTTTCCATATGTATATATAAAATCTATTAAAAGAGGGGTTTATTTTGACTAGAAGACGATCGTCTTGTTGTATTTTTCCAGGCTACAGATGGTGCGGACCAGGCTGCAGCGGACCGGGGGCTCCCATTAACGGTGTGGATGCCTGCTGCAAAGCTCATGATAGATGTTTAGATAGCGGCAGATCGCAGTGCAGATGTGACAGGGAATTTCTTCATTGCCTCCGTCCAAAGGTGAACCTGCGGAACAAAGAAGGCACTGTAGCAACGATAATTTATATCTATATGAAAATCCAAACCGGCTTTACTTGCTGCACTAAAAATAGAAGAAGGTAGCATGGTTTTTTATTTCATGTTAAAAGGCGGTCTCCTCTGACGCCTTTGCAAATTTTCTAAAATAATTAACAATAAATTTACAGCCAAGATACCTTCGCTCAACAAAAAATGGATAGGATAAGAGTGTACAAAAAGGAAGAAAGGAGATGGACGAATGCTTGAGAGGCTGACAAGATTGGTTCTATTAACGATCTTTTGCACTCTTTTTCCTTGATAACGATCACTAACAAAATTCGCATCCTGTGGGTGCTCTTTTATTTTATGTAACTAGAATTGTCCTTTTTAACTAATTCTGAACCTCGAGAATTCTTTTTCTTTTCGACCTTCGTCAATGAATCCCATCTCTTTGTCCAGGGAAATGACCCTTGTTATTTAAAAACCACCCTAAACTTACCTTTTGAATAAACGGGTTCTTTTTGTTGCTTCTGATTTTTAAAAGTATCTCTCCAATCCCTAATTCCTTTCATCTCACCCGCTTATTTTTGGTGAATATTGTTAAATCCAAGGTACTCATTTATACTAAACTTGTGTGGAGCATTCTTTCAAATAAACCTTATATCAGGAAACTAGGAGGAAATATGAAACTAGGCGCATTCTCTGTAAGTTTAAGTGTAAAAGACATTCAGAAATCAAAAGAATTTTATGAAACTCTTGGGTTTCAAGCCTTAGGCGGAGACATTACGCAAAATTGGCTAATTATGAAGAATGAAAGCTGCATAATTGGTTTATTCCAAGGGATGTTTGAGAAAAACATTCTGACCTTCAATCCGGGTTGGGATGAAAATGCAAACAATCTCGATTCGTTCACGGACATTCGCGATCTGCAAAAACAGCTTAAGGCAAAAGGAATCAAACTACTGACTGAAGCAGATGAATCCAGCGAAGGGCCTGCCAGTTTTACAATTGAAGACCCAGACGGCAACCCTATTCTGTTAGATCAGCACAGAGATTAACGCAGCCTAGAAATTCTTAAAACATTCTCCATGGTTCATAACAAAAAGTTTTAATATAAATTAATTGAATAACGATAACAGTAAAAATGCGGCCAATTAACTGGAAGCCTTTTTACTTTAAGATTTTTCGCAAGCTTTGTAGCTATTTAAAAAAAGATAGTAGTGGTTAATTTCTGCTCCAGGATTTACTCTAACCAAAGAAAAAGGACTATCACAGTCCTTTTTCTTTTTGCTCCCGTAAACTCATACATCTGTTAAATCCACTACGTCCCGCCTGAAGAAAAAAAACAGAGATTATTAAGAAATTACCTATTCACAATTTCTTTCAACAATGATCAATGGCCTCATCATTTCATGATCCTCATGCTCCAGTATATGGCAGTGCCATACATATTCTCCTGTATAATTTTTGAAAGGGACTACGATTCTCGTTACTTTACCTGGCTCCACTCTTACAGTATCTTTCCAGCCTAGCTCGCTTGGATCCGGGGCTTCAGCTTCTTCACTCACAAATTGAATGCCTGTACCATCTTGAATCCATTGCTTTGTATTAAAATTATTTACATTAAATTCCTGTCGATTGAGTACTTGGAATTGGGCAAGATGAAGATGGATTGGGTGAGTAATGTTTGGAGGAATGCCAAGAGGTCTGCCGGGAACGAAAACAGGGTTTGCTAATTCCCAAACTTCGATACTATCATACTCAGGCAATTCTGTAGCAGGATCTCTAAAGTCTTTATGATTGATAGTCAGCATGAGCCTTCCTTGTTTATCAAGATCCTCAGTCATGACAAATCTTCTTACTTTTGGTTTTGGATCCAGCATATCAGGATCCAATTCTTCAAAAGCGCGCAGCTTCATAGGTAATACAATATCATCATCGCATACACCTTTACATTTGTGCCCTACTCTAAACTGCATAACTTCTTCTTTAAAGGTTTCCCGATTCCCTGCAAGATCCAACTCTTCTGTTCGAAGCGTAATCGTCTTACCTGCTAAATTCGAAAAATCAATGATCACATCTAAGCGTTCAGCAGGATCGAGCGGAAATTTCTCAATCGGCTTAGATTCTTCAATCATCCCTCCATCCGTCCCTATCTGCCAGAAGGGATGCAGGTTTGAGTCTTCGTCTTTGAGTTTGAAAGTAAAGCCATTTGTATTTGATGCATTTAGCATCCTAAAGCGGTACTTTCTTGGTTCAACATTCAGATACGGCCATACCTTTCCATTAACCACCATTGTATTTCCAATAAAAGCACGAACGACTGAAGGGTTTGCTGATGGGGTTGGATTTGGCGGGTAAAAAAGGGAGCCGTCTTCCCTAAAGGTTTTATCTTGTATCATGAGCGGGATATCATATTTCCCCTTAGGAAGATTAAGGCATTGTTCGTGAAAGTCATGAAGAAGATAGAAACCTGCCAGACCGGCATAAAGATTGAGTCTCGTCACTCCCATTGCATGGTCATGATACCAAAGTGTGGTGGCCTGCTGCTGATTTGGGTATTCATAAACTTGTCTGCTATATTTAGGACCTCTTATTCCGTAATTGCGTGTAAACCAGGCATCAGGATGGCCATCGCTGTCAGGAGCAACGTTGGCGCCATGGAGATGCACAACGGTACGGACCTCAGGACTATCAATTGCACTATCTAACGTTTTATCCACTGGCAAAAAGTGTTTTAATGGCAGATTATTAATCCATTTCACCATAACAGTACGACCTTTCATTGCTTCAATGGTAGGGCCGGGATACATGCCATTATAGCCATAGACTACGGCTTCACCTAAGTCACGATGGAATTTATGCCTGGCACACTTCATTTCTACCTCATAATAGTCATAATCACCTCCTCGGGATACAGGTTTTAAAACCTTTGGAATGGGAAGCTCATCAACAAATTTTGGTATTGTACCAGGAGGCCTCACGGCTAAATTGGCATTACTAGGATAACAATCGTTTCTTTTATCGCGTCTTTTGTGTCCATTCAACATTAATATCACCTTCCTTTTATTATTTTCATAGAGTTAAGGCAAAATACTTTAATATAGTAAATGAAATTAATAAAAGTTTGTGCCGGCCAATAGCAATAGGACTGTTAAAATGTGTGATTACCTTTTCCTACCCATAAAAATAGAGTGAAGCCCCTTCTTTTATATTAAGGCCGTTTTCGCAAAGTTTGTTATCTTACAAACTAGTTTTAATTACT